>JAEXGM010000264.1 GCA_023450835.1 Bacillota bacterium
CCCTTTATCATCTGTAGTTCAAAATAATATAAACGTTTAAAATATTATGTACATAAGAATTACATATCTGGCAAAAAATACTTGAGAAATCCTGTGCTATTGTATACAATAGATAGCAAGAAGGGAGAGAATAAAATGTGGTTTTTTTACGCACTTTTATCAGCTTTTTTTGCAGCTTTAACATCAATATTGGCGAAGATGGGCATGAAGAATGTAAATTCTAATGTCGGAACTGCTATTAGAACCGTTGTCGTATTGGTTATGGCCTGGCTTATTGTATTTTTGACAGGAAAACAGAAAGAAATTCCTGCAATTACCCAGCGAGGCTGGATATTTCTTGTATTGTCCGGTATAGCAACAGGGCTTTCCTGGTTATGCTATTTTAAGGCACTACAAATAGGTGACGCTGCAAAAGTAGTACCGGTGGATAAATTTAGTGTTGTTATCACAATGATACTGGCATTTCTATTACTTGGAGAACCTTTAAACACGAAAACAATCGCAGGCGGTGTAATAATTACAATCGGCATGCTGGTGCTTGTGTTATAAAAAGATTCTTTATACCAACAGGCAGATAAATCAAAAATATAAAATGGTTGCCATATATCACTTCTTTCACATGATTTCATGTTTTATGGCATAATAAGGAGAATTATGAAAAACGTAGTAGACAGATTTTTAGAATATGTAAAAGTTGACACCCAGTCACAGGATGATGTAGAAAATGTACCGAGTACAGAAAAGCAGAGAAACCTGGCTGAAATACTTGTAAAGGAATTAAAGGAGATGGGAGCTGAAAATGTAAGACTCTCCGATCATTGCTACGTATATGCGACGATTCCTTCCAATTCCAAAAAGAAGCTGCCTTCCATCGGCTTTGTATCCCACATGGATACTTCCAATGCATTAAGCGGAAAAGATGTAAAACCCAGAATCATAAAGAATTACGATGGCGGTGAAATAGTTCTGAATGAAGAATTGAATATTCGTATGGATGCGAATGCTTACCCGGTTCTTAGCCTGTCAAAAGGGAAAGACTTAATTGTAACGGATGGTACAACCCTTCTTGGCGCTGATGACAAGGCAGGTGTTGCTGAAATTCTTACTATGGCAGAAACCCTCTTGACTCACCCGGAAATAGAACATGGTACAATTCAGATTGGTTTTACCCCCGATGAAGAAGTGGGAAGAGGTGTTGATTTCTTCGATGTAGAAGGTTTTGGTGCTGATTTTGCCTATACTATTGACGGCGGTGAACTTGGCGAAATAGAATATGAGAACTTTAATGCGGCCGCAGGAAAAATTCAGATTCAGGGAGTAAGTATACATCCCGGCAGTGCAAAGAATAAGATGGTAAACGCACTGTTACTCGCAATGGAATTCCAGAATATGCTCCCGGCTAACGAAGATCCTATGTATACAGAGAATTATGAAGGTTTCTATATGCTGAATGCATTGGAAGGAACCGTAGATTCGGCAAGAGCTGTATACATTATCCGTGACCATGATAAAGCTCAGTTCGAAGCAAAAAAGGCCAGATTCTTAAAAATAGGAGAATACCTGAACGAAAAATACGGCCAGGGAACCTTTAAAGTAGAAGTAAAAGATTCTTATTACAATATGAAAGAAAAAGTAGAGCCTCATATACACCTGATCAATAATGCCAAACGTGCTATGGAAGAAGTAGGCGTAACACCGATTGTTGTACCTATTCGCGGAGGCACAGACGGAGCAAGACTTTCCTATATGGGACTTCCCTGCCCGAATCTGTGTGCCGGCGGAAATAATTTTCATGGAAGGTATGAATTCGTTCCGGTACAGTCCATGGAGAAAATCGTGGAAATATTATTGAAGATTGTGGAAATATATTCAACAGAAGAAAATGCTAAATAAAACAAAAAAGTAAAATTCAAGGAAGTAAAATACAAAGAAGTATTTTCCTGGCACAAGGTATGTGCTTTTCGGAAAATACTTCTTTTTTTCTTGTATTTTAAATGTTCTGAAACAGAGCTGAAAGAACAGCTATAATTACAAAGTTAACTTTAAGACGTTGAAAAGTTTTGATAATAAAGAATTTCATATTGATTTTTTATATAAATTAAGTTATTATATACGGAAACATCGTAATTTTATACATTCCAGCGTTAAACAGTTAAAATAAAAGTAAAGGTGGTATTGCTATGAATAGTGATTCAGTGAAAACAGGAATTCAACAAGCTCCCCATAGATCTCTCTTTAATGCGCTTGGTATTACCAAAGAGGAATTGGACAGACCTCTGATTGGTATCGTCAGTTCTTATAACGAAATTGTGCCGGGCCATATGAATCTCGATAAAATTGTAGATGCCGTTAAGATGGGAGTTGCCATGGCTGGCGGTACCCCTATTGTATTCCCGGCTATTGCGGTCTGTGACGGAATTTCCATGGGACATACGGGAATGAAATATTCTCTTGTCACCAGAGATTTAATAGCCGATTCCACAGAAGCTATGGCAATGGCACATGCTTTTGACGCGCTGGTAATGGTACCTAATTGTGATAAGAACGTTCCGGGTTTATTAATGGCAGCGGCAAGAGTGAATGTACCTACTATCTTCGTCAGCGGCGGTCCCATGCTTGCAGGAAGGGTAAAGGGTGAAAAAACAAGCCTTTCCAGTATGTTTGAAGCCGTGGGAGCCTATACTGCCGGTAAGATGTCGGAAGAAGAGGTAGAAGAATATGCCTGTAAAGTATGTCCCACCGCAGGCTCCTGTTCCGGTATGTATACTGCCAACAGTATGAACTGTCTGACAGAAGTTCTTGGTATGGGGTTAAAGGGAAACGGAACCATTCCTGCGGTATTCTCTGAAAGAATCCGTTTGGCAAAACATGCCGGAATGAAGATTGTGGAACTCCTTGAGAGGAATATACGCCCCAAAGATATCATGGTAAAAGAAGCCTTTTTGAACGCCTTAACTGTGGATATGGCACTTGGATGTTCCACTAACAGTATGCTCCATCTGCCTGCAATTGCTCATGAAGCAGGTGTAGAATTAAATTTGGAAATAGCAAATGAAATCAGTGCAAAGACCCCGAACCTCTGCCATCTGGCACCGGCAGGTCATGCATATATAGAAGACTTGAATGAAGCCGGCGGCGTTTATGCCGTTATGAACGAACTTGACAAAAAAGGTCTTATTGAGAAAGATTTAATTACCGTCAGCGGTAAAACCGTGGGAGAGAATATTGCAAACTGCAGGAATTTGGACACGGATGTCATAAGAAGCATTGATAATCCATATAGTGAATCAGGTGGAATAGCCATCTTAAAAGGCAACCTGGCTACCGATTCCGCCGTAGTTAAAAGGTCTGCCGTAGCTCCTGAAATGTTAAAGCATGAGGGACCCGCAAGAGTATTTGACTGTGAAGATGATGCCATAGAGGCTATTAAAGACGGCAGGATTAATCCCGGGGATGTGGTAGTTATCCGCTATGAAGGACCTAAGGGCGGCCCTGGAATGAGAGAAATGCTCAATCCTACCTCAGCTATTATGGGCATGGGACTTGGCTCCAGCGTGGCATTAATAACAGACGGAAGATTCTCAGGTGCTTCAAGAGGCGCATGTATCGGACATGTGTGTCCCGAAGCTGCCGTTGGCGGCAATATCGCCCTGATAGAAGAAGGAGATATCATACAGATAGATATTACTTCCAATTCCTTAGACGTAGCTCTGTCTGAAGAAGAGCTGAATAAGCGCAGGGAGAAATGGCAGCCGAAACAGCCTAAGATTACGACCGGCTATCTGGCAAGATATTCAGCCATGGTTACATCCGCCAGCAGAGGTGCCATCTTAGAGGTACCCGGAAGATAATAGACAAATAATAGAAGTTACTGTATTTATAACATAATAAACAGCAATTAGTATGACATACCGGCAACGGTTTCAAATGAAAAGGCTAAAAGAGAGGTGCAAAGATGCAGTTAACAGGATCACAGATTTTAGTAGAATGTTTAAAAGAACAGGGCGTAGATACCATCTTCGGGTATCCGGGCGGAGCTGTCCTAAATATCTATGATGAATTATACAGACATCAGGACGAGATACGGCATATATTAACCTCCCATGAACAGGGAGCCTCCCATGCAGCGGACGGTTATGCCAGATCCACCGGAAAAGTAGGCGTATGCCTGGCAACCAGCGGACCGGGTGCTACTAACCTGGTAACGGGTATTGCGACAGCTTATATGGATTCCGTACCGATGGTTGCAATTACAGGTAATGTTGCTGTAAATCTCTTAGGAAAAGACAGTTTTCAGGAAGTTGATATCGCAGGTATTACAATGCCTGTTACCAAACATAATTACATTGTGAAAGATGTAACACAATTGGCGGACACCATTCGAAAAGCTTTCCTCATTGCCCAGACAGGAAGGCCGGGTCCGGTCTTAATAGATATTGCAAAGGATGTCACAGCAAATAAAACAGATTACCAAAGTGTTACACCTCCGGTAATAAACCGTATTACGGATACTTTTACTGCAGAAGATATTGAAACTGCAATTTCTATGATTGAAGAATCAAAAAAGCCCGTAATATTTGTTGGCGGCGGAGCAGTAATATCCGATGCCTGGATAGAGTTAAGAGAGTTTGTAAAGAGGACCGATGCCCCGGTTACTGATACCCTTATGGGTAAGGGTGCCTTTAGCGGAGAGGATTCCTATTATACCGGAATGTTGGGAATGCACGGTACGAAAACAGCGAACTACAGTGTTACCGAATGTGACCTTTTAATAACGGTAGGTTCCAGATTCAGTGACAGAGTGACCGGCAACACTGCACGCTTTGCAAGAAATGCCAAGATACTGCAGATTGATGTGGACCCGGCAGAAATCAACAAGAATGTTTTGGTAGACCATGCAGTTATCGGTGATATTAAAGAGGTTTTAAAAGCTGTCAATGACAAACTGCCAGAGCAAAAACATAAGGAATGGATTGACCATGTCATGGATATGAAGGAAAAGTATCCCTTAAAATACCATGAGAGAGGTCTTACCGGGCCTTTTATTTTAAATAAACTTTATGAGCTTACTAAGGGAGAGGCTATTATAACAACTGAAGTCGGCCAGCATCAGATGTGGTCTGCCCAGTATTATAGCTACAAGAATCCAAGAACCTTTATCACCTCCGGAGGACTTGGTACCATGGGATACGGACTTGGTGCCTGTATCGGTGCCAAAGTAGGAAATACAGACAAAACTGTTATAAATATTGCCGGAGACGGATGCTTTCGAATGAATATGAACGAGATTGCCACCGCTACCAGATACAATATACCTATCATTCAGGTGATTTTTAACAATCATGTACTTGGAATGGTGCGCCAGTGGCAGTCCTTATTCTATGGGGAACGTTACTCCTATACTACTCTGAATGATTCCGTGGATTTTGTGAAATTGGCCGAAGCCATGGGAGCCAAAGCATATCGTATTACCAAAAGAGAAGAAGCTGAAGCCATATTAAAAGAGGCTATCAGCCTTAACATACCCGTTGTAATTGACTGCTATTTAGAAAGCGATGATAAAGTATGGCCTATGGTCGCTCCCGGTGCTGCTATAGAAGAAGTCTTTACGGAAGAAGATTTGGAAGCCGGCAGCAAATAGGAAATCCATAAGATTATATTGACTAAATTTTAACTTAGTTTTATAATGTAATGGATTAAAGTGTTCACGCGTAAAAACCAGCAGGGCAAAGAGGCCTATCTTCTTTGCTCTGACTGAATATATAAGGAGGATATGTAAGTGGCGAGAATTTATAATTTTTCAGCAGGCCCGGCCGTATTGCCGGAAGAAGTACTAAAAGAAGCAGCAGAAGAGATGCTGGATTATAGGGGAACCGGAATGTCAGTCATGGAGATGAGTCACAGATCAAAGGCTTACGAGACTATCATTAATGAAGCAGAAGCTGACTTAAGAGAACTGATGAATATCCCGGATAACTATAAAGTACTCTTTTTGCAAGGAGGTGCTTCTTCACAATTTGCTATGATTCCTATGAACCTGATGAAGAATAAGGTGGCAGATTATATTGTCACAGGACAGTGGGCAAAAAAAGCATTCCAGGAAGCAAAAATATATGGAACCGCCAATAAAATCGCTTCCTCTGAAGATAAGACATTCTCTTACATACCTGATTGTTCAGACCTCCCTATCAGTGAGAACGCTGATTACGTCTATATTTGTGAAAATAATACCATTTATGGTACGAAGTTTAAGACACTTCCCAATACCAAAGGTAAACCATTGGTTGCCGACGTATCCTCCTGTTTCCTTTCAGAACCGGTCGATGTAACAAAGTATGGTTTAATATACGGCGGAGTGCAAAAGAATGTGGGACCTGCCGGTGTTGTAATCGTTATCATCAGAGAAGATTTGATTACGGAGGATACTTTGCCCGGAACTCCTACTATGTTCAAGTATAAAATTCATCTGGATAATGGCTCTATGTACAATACTCCTCCCGCTTATGGCATTTATATCTGCGGAAAAGTCTTTAAGTGGCTAAAGAAACTGGGCGGACTGGAAGCAATGAAAGAAATCAACGAGAAAAAAGCAGCTGTTCTCTATAACTTTTTAGATGAAAGCAAACTCTTTAAAGGCACTGTTGTAAAGGAAGACCGCTCTTTGATGAATGTTCCTTTTGTAACAGGAGATGAAGAATTAGATGCTAAGTTCGTAAAAGAAGCAAAAGCCGCAGGTTTTGAGAACTTAAAGGGCCACAGGACCGTTGGCGGTATGCGTGCCAGCATCTATAACGCAATGCCTATTGAAGGTGTTGAAAAATTAGTAGAATTCATGAAGGAATTTGAAGCCAAAAATCTAAAATAGCAGAGAGGAGCACCTATGCCTAATTTTAAATATCATTGTCTGAATCCAATTGCCGGAGTGGGACTTACACTTTTTTCAGAAGATTATGAGAAGACAGAAGATATAACAGAATCAGATGCAGTACTGGTAAGAAGCGCCTCTATGCTGGAGATGGAATTTACTGATAACATTGCAGCTATTGCAAGAGCCGGTGCCGGCGTTAACAATATTCCTCTGGATAAATGTGCCGGGGATGGAATTGTAGTATTCAATACACCGGGAGCCAATGCCAACGGTGTAAAAGAGCTTGTTATTGCAGGTCTTATGCTTGCTTCCAGAAATATCGTAGGCGGTATTAACTGGGTCCAGACCATAAAAGAAGAAAAAGATGTTGCAAAGCTGGTAGAGAAAGGCAAAGCCAAATTTGCCGGTAAGGAAATCCAGGGGAAGAAACTCGGTGTTATCGGCCTTGGAGCCATCGGTGTACTGGTAGCCAACGCTGCCAATCGTCTTGGTATGGAAGTATACGGCTGTGACCCCTATATATCAGTAGAACATGCCTGGAACTTATCCCGTGATATTATCTCCGTAAAATCCAAAGATGATATTTACAGAGAATGTGATTACATAAGCCTCCATGTTCCTTTGCTGGACGATACCAAAAAGATGATAAACAAAGAGACTATAGTAAAATGTAAGGACGGCGTAGTTATCCTTAATTTTGCAAGAGATCTTCTGGTAAACGATGAAGATATGGAAGAAGCATTAAAATCCGGAAAAGTGGCATCTTATGTAACAGATTTCCCCAATGACAAGACTGCCGGTATGGAGGGCGTAATTGCAATTCCTCATCTTGGTGCATCCACAGAAGAGTCTGAAGATAATTGTGCTGTTATGGCAGTGAAACAAATCAAGGATTACTTAGAACATGGTATTATTAAGAATTCTGTTAATTATCCGGATTGTGATGCGGGAACTTTCACCGGCGGAACCAGAGTGACAATTAACCATAAGAATATTCCTAACATGTTAACACAGTTCACCGGCGTATTTTCTGCAGAAAATATCAATATTTCAAACCTTATCAACAAGAGTAAGGGCGATTATGCATACACTGTAATTGATATAGAAGGAAGCAGCGCTGCCGGAACCTCAGATAAATTAAGAACTATAGACGGAGTGTTAAAGGTCAGAACATTATCCAAATAGAAAAATCACTTGAAAAGACAGGTTAATACCAAGAGAAAAGAGGCTTTTGGTATTGACCTTTTTTAATAAGAGGAGGAACTATGGCATCTATTAAGCCTTTTTGCGCAATCAGACCTGCGGACAAACCAGCAAATAACTCTAGGGCAGCACTGGCGGAGAAAATAGCAGCACTGCCCTACGATGTTTATAACAGAGAAGAAGCGAAAGCAGAGGTTATCAGAGAACCTCTGTCCTTTCTGAAGATAGACAGAGCAGAGACCACACTTTCTGACACCGTATCTGCCTACGATGATTCCGTATATGAAAGGGCAAAGGAATTGCTGGAGGAAATGATTACAAAAGAACAATTTATCCAGGAAGAGAAAGAATGCTTTTATATCTATGAGCTCATCATGAATGGAAAAAGTCAGACCGGCCTTGTTGCCTGTGCATCTATTGATGACTATCTAAGTGGAGTCATTAAACGTCATGAGAATACAAGAACAGATAAAGAGCTGGACAGGATACGTCACATTGACACCTGCAATGCCCAGACCGGTCCAATCTTTCTGACCTTTCGTGAATCCGGCAGCATTAAGAATATTCTCCAAAGCCATAAAGTAAATGAGAAACTCTATGGTTTTACTTCACCCGATGGTATTACTCATAATGTATGGAAGATAGACGAAGCAGAAGAGATTACAACTATCAAAGAGGAATTTGAACGTATTCCTTCTATATACATAGCCGACGGCCACCACAGAGCCGCTTCTGCCGTAAAGGTAGGGTTAAAACGCCAGGAAGAGCATTCTGTCTATACCGGAAAAGAAGAATATAATTACTTTTTATCTGTAATCTTTCCCTCCGATGAGCTTATGATTATGCCTTATAACAGAGTCGTAAAGGATTTGAATGGAAATACCACAGAAGAATTCCTTGCTAAAGTTTCCGAATACTTTGCTGTTACCTTTTTGGGAACCAAACCCTATCAGCCTTCTGGAAAAGGTGAATTTGGCATGTATATTCAGGATGGATGGTATAAGCTTATAATAAAGAAAGAATACGTAAAGGAAGATTCGGTGGCAGGGTTAGATGTATCTTTATTGCAGGATAATCTCCTTGAACCGGTGCTTGGAATCAAGGATCCCCGAAGTGATAAAAGAATTGATTTTGTAGGCGGTATCAGAGGTCTTGACGAATTGGAGCGCAGAGTACGGGAAGATATGACCGTTGCTTTTTCCATGTATCCAACGGACATCCGAGAATTAATGGCAGTATCCGACCAGGATAAATTAATGCCGCCGAAATCCACCTGGTTTGAACCCAAACTCAGGAGTGGTCTTTTCATCCACAAAATCTAACCATCTAAGCAGACAGAATTGTTATTTCTAAATTTAGAAATGTCATAAAAATCTTTTTACTAAAAAATAAAAATTTATTTTAAAATTATGGAACGATACCATATTTTGCATCGTCTAATGGTTGAACTAGGAAATAATATAAAAATCTAGTAAAGGAGGAATTTTTATGATAACAAAAAAAATTGGGGCTGTAATCCTAAGCAGTGCCCTTATAGTAAGTGCTCTGCCTATTCAATCTTTTGCAGCGGCAGATCTCATTCAGACAACTTCAGCTAAAATAGCATCAGGTACAGTGCAAACAGGTGCCGCTGTGTCGTCAGAGGATTTAGAAAGTATGATTAATGCTGTAAAAAGCAAAATTACCATCCCTTCAGAATTATCAGAGTTTTCATACAACTATTATTCCGGCGATCCCTATTCAGATAATACCTGGAATCTTACCTGGTCTGCGAAAGACGGCAGTAAAAGTATTAACGTAAATTCTGATTCAAAAGGTCATATAACCTATTATAGTTATTATACGAATCAGAGCTATAAGCCGGTTTATCTTCAAAGCGAATTAAAAGAGAAAGCGGATGCATTTATTAAGGGCATTGCACCGGATATCTTTAGTAAACTTCAATATATTGAGACATCTGCCACATCATCCTATAACGGTTCTTATACCTATCAGTACCAGAGAGTAGAGAACGGAATTCCCATGCCGGATAATTCCGTCAGTGTAAGTGTTAATTACCAGACGGGTGTTGTAACTTCTTATTCCAGCAACTGGCTCTATGATGTAACAATACCTTCATCCAATGCTAAGATAACCAAAGATGCGGCAGCCGCATTAATCGGAAAGAATATTAAAATGACCTTATCTTATCAGAGTGCCTATACCACTGACAGCAATGGCAAGAGCACAGCCAAGGCATTTCTGGTATACAGTCCTGAAAAGTCCTATGTAGCTGTTGATGCCTTAACAGGTAAAGTGTATGACACTCAGAATCTTTGGGATGCGGCACATACCTCAAAAGAAGAAGCAAAGTTTGACATGGCTGCCGGTTCTGCGGCAGGTAGTCTGACCCCTCAGGAATCTGCTGAAGTTGACAGCATCAAGGGCCTTATCTCTAAGAACGATGCTATAAAAGCTGTTAAAGGCAACACAAAGCTGCTCTTTGATAAGAATATGACTTCCGTAACAGCTAATCTTTATAAAACTTCAAATATAAACGGTACCTCTGCTTATGTTTGGAATGTCAGCTTTTCAGATCCAAGAGAAGTAAAGGAAGGTTCCGCCGATTCTTACCGTGCATATGCTTATGCAGCGGTAGATGCTAAGACCGGTAAGCTAATATCTTATTACTCCAGCACAAACAACTACTATAATAATGCAAAAGATAAGTGGGACGATACCAAGATCAAATATACCGCTAAACAGGGAAAGAGTATTTTGGAAGCCTTCTTAAAGACAGAAATACCTGATTATTTTAAGAATTCCTCCTATACCGGCACTTCCAATGATTATGTTATCGCATACAAAGACAGCAAGCCGGTATACGGCGGCTACTCCTATAACTATCAGCGAATGAATGAAAAGATTCCTTATGCAGGAAACAATATAAGCGGTGCAGTAGACGGTGTAACCGGAAAGATTTATTCCTTCGGTTATAATTGGGATACTCAGCTTACTTTTGAAGCACCTACTAATATCATTTCCGCAGATAAAGCTTTCAATTACTATATGGCCAATGAAGGTTACCACCTGGTATATGAAGTATATTATAAGAATGCTGTTTCCAGTTCTTCTTATACTCAGACTCCTTTGGTTCGTCTTGTATACCGTACTGACATCTCTCCGGATTATATCTCTCCCTTTACCGGAAAGCAGCTTGACTATGACGGAAAAGAATATGTAAAGGCTGCAAGTCTTTACAGTTATACTGACATTGATGGTAATTCCTCTGCCAGAAATATAACACTTCTTGCCAATATGGGAATTGGCTTTGACGGTGGGCTATTTAAACCGGCCCAGACAATTACAACTGCAGAATTAACTGATTTTATATCAAAAGCAGGCTTCTATGCCGATTCCTCCAAATATAAGTTGACAGGAAATACGGTAAGCCGAATGGATGCTGCAAGATATGCAGTTCAGGTATTAGGACTTGAAAAAGCAGCTAAAATAAGCGGAATTTATACATTAAATGTATCTGACCAGTCATTGATCAGCCAGTCTGATTTTGGTTATGCAGCCATCGCTTATGGACTTAAGCTTTTAGTTCCTAACAGCAGTAACCAGTTACATGCCGGCGACAGCCTCACCCGTCAGGATGCAGCTGATTTAATTGTAGCAATGTTAAATACACAGGAATAACTTTATAAATAATATACTATTGCAAAAGGCAGGATTAAACATCCTGTCTTTTTGCTATAAATTTTTATTTAGATGTTTTATTTAGATAATTTTCACTTTTTTAACCCAGGCTTTTGTGGTAATATAAATATAAGTTTATATAAGTTTTTGATACATGCCACCACTGGCGGCGGAATGAGAGGAAAAGATGCAAGATATACTATTTTTAGAACCGGTATTTAAGGAAATGATCTGGGGCGGCAACAGGCTGAAGACGGATTTCGGCTACAATATCCCAAGTGACAGTACCGGAGAATGCTGGGCAGTCAGTGCTCATACCAACGGAGATTGCAAGATAAAAGCAGGAGAGTATAAAGGAGAGACTTTAAGCAGTCTGTGGGCAAATCACAGAGAGCTTTTTGGTAATGCTGGAGGTGATGTATTTCCGCTTTTAATTAAAATAATAGATGCCAAACAGGACTTAAGTATACAGGTTCATCCGGATGATGCTTATGCAAAGAATCATGAAAATGGCTCCCTCGGAAAAACAGAATGCTGGTATATCTTAAATTGCGAGGATGATGGAAAGATTGTTATCGGGCATAATGCTAACAGCAAAGAAGAACTGTCATCCATGATTCATAATAACCAGTGGGACGATCTGATTCGTGTAATTCCCATTAAGAAAGGTGACTTCTTTCAGATTATACCCGGAACTGTACATGCAATCAAAGCCGGCACCGTAATCCTGGAAACCCAGCAGAATAGTGATATAACCTACAGACTTTACGACTATGGCAGATTACAGAACGGCAAGCCCAGAGAACTGCATATTGACAAGAGCATCGACGTCATTACCTGCCCGCAGAAACTTACGGAAGCAGTAAGAAAAAAACGTGCAATAAAAGGCGGTGAGATAGAAGAGCTGGTAAGCTGTGAATTTTATACCGTAGAAAAGATAACAATAAATGGAAGCACAGAATTAGAGCAGGCAGAACCTTTTACTGTTATGAGTGTTATTAATGGTGAAGGATATTTAGATGGCGAAAGAATCACCAAAGGTGATCATTTTATTCTTCCTTCCGGATTTGGCAGATATATATTGGAAGGAAATTTGGAGTGCATCTCATCTCATATATAAGTAGTAATTCTTATATATATTTGCAAAATAGTTTATAAATACAAAGACCTTTCAATAAAATAACCCATAAAACAAAGTATGTTACCACATGTAAGGAGATAACCCATGAGCAGTATTTTTAACCTGGACAACCCATTCTTTTCCGGACTGAATAAGATTGTAGACGCGTTTTTTCTAAGTATAATATTTTTAATTACCTGTATCCCTATCATTACCATCGGCCCTGCTTTGACAGCTCTTTATTATGCAACTGCCAAATCTCTGCGCAGAGACAGAGGTTATATCTCTAAAGAGTACTTTAAAGCTTTTAAAACGAATTTTTTACAGGGCCTTGTCAGCGGGCTTATTCTTATAGCTGCTTCATCCATACTTGTTATTGACTGGAATTATGCAAAGAATCTCCATAATACCACAGGAGTAATACTTTTTAGCATCTTTACCGCATTAATTGTTGTCCTGTTCTTTATTACAATCTATATATTTCCTGTATTATCCAGATTCAAGACAAAGACCCTGCATCTGTTTAAGACCGCATTCTTCATGTCTATGAGACATCTGCCCAGCACAATACTGATGGCTATTATAGTTGTTTTCTTCGGTTTACTGGTTTACCTGTTCCGCATACCGGTTGTATTTGCACCGGCATTATGTGCCCTGTTGGTGTCTTTCCTGATGGAACGTATCTTTAAGAAATATATGCCGGAGAAGTCAGAAGAGGAAGAATCAAACGGCGTAGATGAGTGGTATATGGAATAAGAATAAACTTAGAGCGGAGGCTGTATGATGGAGGATATTCTATATGGTTTAATGGATTGGGCCGGAATTGAGGCAATAATTTACTCGGAAGAGGATCACCCCCGTGACATTCTAGGTCCACATCTCACAGACGATGGTCTGCTGATTCAAGCTTATATACCCACTGCAAAAGAGATAAAGGTCAAGCTGCAAAAGACGGAGAAAGAATATTTAATGACTATGGAAGAAGAGAGCTTTTATGCTGTTCTTATTCCAAAAATAAAACGGATTTCTGCCTATACACTTATTGTTACTTATGATAATGGTGAGACCAAAGAGATAAGTGACCCTTATTTCTATCAGCAGATATTGTCAGATATTGATTTAAATCGCTTCTCAAAAGGTATTCATTATAACATATACGAAAAACTCGGTGCTCACCCCATGGAGATTAATGGGGTCAAGGGCGTACATTTTGCTGTATGGGCTCCTAATTCCATAAGGGTAAGTGTGGTAGGAGATTTTAATCTTTGGGATGGCAGAAGACACCCTATGAACAGATTGAAAGACTCCGGTATCTTTGAGCTCTTTATTCCCGGCCTTACGGAAGGTGAAATCTACAAATACGAAATCAAAGTAAAAGGCGGTATGGTCGTATTAAAAGCCGATCCCTATGCCAACAGGACCGAATTAAGGCCTAATAATGCTTCTGTCGTCCACAGCCTAACTACTTACGAATGGAAGGATTCTGACTGGCTGCATACCAGAAAAACTAAAAATTATAAAAATGAGCCGATGAATATACTGGAGCTGCATCTTGGGTCTTTCAAAAAACCGAAGAGCGGTGACCGGGAATTTTATAACTACAGAGAATTGGCTCCCATGGTTTCCGATTATGTATTGGAGATGGGTTATACCCACATAGAGTTAATGCCTGTGATGGAGCACCCTTTTGATGGTTCCTGGGGTTATCAGGTCACCGGATATTATGCCCCTACCGCCAGATACGGGTCACCGGAAGATTTCATGTATTTTATTGATTATCTTCATGAAAAAGGGATTGGTGTTATCTTAGACTGGGTACCTGCGCATTTTCCGAGAGACAGCTTCGGACTTGCTAATTTTGATGGTACCTGTCTCTATGAACACTTAGATCCAAGACAGGGTACTCACCCTCACTGGGGAACCTTAATATACAATTATGGAAGACCTCAGGTTTCCTTATTTTTGATAGCGAACGCCCTTTTCTGGATTGAAAAATATCACATTGACGGAATCCGCATGGATGCTGTTGCCTCCATGCTATATCTGGATTACGGAAAAAATTCCGGGGAATGGGTCGCCAATAAATACGGCAGTAATGAGAATCTGGAAGCAATGGAGATGTTAAAACATCTGAATTCCATCGTAAAGAAGAGAAAAGACGGTGTTGTACTCATTGCCGAAGAATCAACTGCATGGCCAAAGATTACAGGTGCACTGGACGATGGGGGTCTTGGTTTTGATCTCAAATGGAACATGGGCTGGATGAATGATTTTACAGGCTATATGAAGACGGACCCCTTATTTCGAAAAGGCCGTCACGGTGAGCTCACTTTCAGTATGGTATATGCCTATAGTGAAAAATTCATCCTTGTATTTTCCCACGATGAAGTTGTCCATGGAAAAGGCTCCATGATTCAGAAGATGCCAGGAAATCTAGAGGATAAATTCTCCAACCTGAGAGCGGCATATGGATTCATGATGTGCCATCCGGGCAAAAAATTGCTATTTATGGGACAGGACTTTGCCCAGTTTAAAGAATGGGATGAGAAGAAAGAAATTGATTGGGCGTTATTAAAGGAAGAGCGTAACGCCTCCTTGAACTTATATGTAAAAGAGCTGAATAATCTTTATAAGAAAAATCCCGCTCTTTATGCAATGGATTTTGAGGAAAAAGGCTTTGAATGGATAAGCAGCCTGGATGCAGACCACAGTATCGTGGTATTTGCAAGGAAGACAGAAAAGATAGGTGATACACTGCTTGTTGTCTGCAATTTTACACCGGTACCTTATGAGAATTTCCTGCTGGGTGTTCCTTTTGCCGGCAAATATAAAGAAATATTCAGCAGTGATTATGAGCGTTTTGGCGGTAAAGGCTATTGCAATAAACGAATGAAACAGTCAAAACACAAAACAGCGGATGGCAGAATGAATTCTCTTGCTATCACAGTTCCGCCCCTTGGTATCAGCGTGTTCTCCTGCACGCCTTCTGATACGAAGGAAAAGAAAACAGTAAAGGATATTGTCAGAGAGAAAAGGAGGTAGACATCACGATGGATATAATGACACTGATCAAAGGTGATATCCTTACATCCTTAAGAAACATTTGGAAAAGCTTTGTGGATAATGGTTTTGAATTAATTCTTAAAATCCTTATAACACTCCTGGTATTCTTTATCGGAAAAAAGATTATTAAAATATTTCTTGCAATGACAGAGAGAGCCTTTAACCGCGGTAAAATGGAGGCAGGAGTCAAGAGCTTTTTACTTGCACTTTTAAATGCCGTATTTTATATCATTCTGATCTGGATTATATTAGTACAGATATTCAGTGTAAAGGATGCCAGCCTGGTTGCTGTTTTAGGCTCTGCAGGTTTAAGTATTGGACTGGCTCTGCAGGGCGGACTTTCAAACTTTGCGGGAGGAGTTATTATTCTGCTTCTTCGTCCTTTTAAAGTAGGCGACTACATCATCTACGCCGGTAACGAGGGCACCGTAATTTCAATTGATATTTTCTATACAAAGATGCTTACGGCAGATAACCGCCTGGTCGTTATGCCCAACGGAGCCCTCTCAAATTCTAATATTATTAATACTACCAACGAAACGCAAAGAAGGCTTGATATTAATGTTTCCATCTCATTCTCTGAGGATATTGATAAAGTAAAGGAAATCCTGAACAGAATCATTTCAGAGAATGAAAAGATTGTAAAAGAAGCGGCTAATTCTATTCTTGTAAACAGCTTTGAACCAGGGGCTATCAGCATGGGAATCCGTGCCTGGGTCAAGGTAGAAGATTATGTCTCCGGCAAATCAGAGATTCTGGAAACTATTAAGAAAGAATTTGAGGCAAACCAAGTAAGAGTTCCCATTAGCTTTGCTGAGATGAACTTAAAAAATAAAGTATAAACGGCTTTTTTGTTAATAAAATAAAGTATCGAAAGATTTTTCAAAAAAAAGCTTTTCTTTTTACTGAAAAAGTGGTATTTTATCTGTAGGCAAAATTTAGCCGGAGCGAGGACGTTCCCATATTTTATTAGGGGACGTTTTTTTTATACAGGTATCTTTAATAGTACAAGTGCTTTTACAGTGCGGGTGCCGTTTACCTTACATCAGCGTATAATACTTATGTCTGGTCTATGATGCTTGTATTTGAAATAAATATATTAAAAGACAAAATATAAATGTATGGAAGGGAGCTTTTTATGGCAGAGAAATTGACTGAAATCTTTGGCGTTGATGTATTTAACGAAGCCACCATGGCAGAACGTTTACCCAAAAAAGTTTTTGCCGCTTTAAAGAAAACAATTAAAAACGGAGAGGAACTGGATCCGGAGGTAGCAGATATCGTTGCAAATGCTATGAAGGACTGGGCAATCGAAAGAGGAGCTACTCATTATACCCATTGGTTTCAGCCAATGACAGGTATTACTGCTGAAAAACATGATTCCTTTATTAGCCCTACATCAGATGGAAAGATTATTCTTGAATTCTCCGGCAAGGAGTTAATTAAAGGTGAGCCTGACGCTTCTTCCTTCCCTTCCGGTGGTTTAAGAGCAACCTTCGAAGCAAGAGGATATACAGCTTGGGATTGTACTTCACCTGCCTTCTTAAGAGAAGATGCAGCCGGTGTTACCCTTTGCATTCCCACTGCTTTCTGTTCTTATACCGGAGAAGCTCTTGATAAGAAGACACCTCTTCTTCGTTCCATGGAAGCCATCAGCGACCAGGCAGTACGTGTTCTTAAATTATTCGGACATGGTGAAGTGAAATCCGTATCCTGTTCCGTTGGTCCTGAACAGGAATATTTCATAATAGACAAAGCAAAATACTTAAAGAGAGAAGATTTAATCTTCACCGGACGTACTTTATTTGGTGCACAGCCTCCCAAGGGACAGGAAATGGAAGACCACTATTTCGGAAGCTTAAAAGAAAGAATTGCAGCTTTCATGAAAGAAGTAAACGAAGAGTGCTGGAAACTTGGTATCCTTGCTAAGACACAGCACAATGAAGTTGCTCCCGCACAGCATGAATTAGCTCCTATTTATTCCACTGCAAACATTGCAACCGACCACAATCAGCTGGTAATGGAGACAATGAAGAAAGTTGCTAACCGCCATGGTCTTGTATGCCTCCTTCATGAGAAACCTTTTGCAGGTGTTAATGGCTCTGGTAAGCATGACAACTGGTCCATCGTAACCGATACCGGAAAGAATCTCTTAGATCCCGGAAAGACACCTCATGAGAATATTCAGTTCTTATTATTCCTTTCCGCAGTTATCAAAGCTGTAGACGACAATGCAGACTTACTTCGTGTTTCTGCTTCCAACGCAGGAAATGACCACAGATTAGGTGCTAATGAGGCTCCTCCGGCTATTATCTCCATCTTCCTTGGCGAGCAGTTAGAAGATGTAGTAAAACAGCTTGTTGAAACAGGTGATGCTAAGAGCAGCAAACAGGGCGGAAAATTAAATACCGGTGTTCATACACTTCCTGAATTAAAGAAGGATGCTACTGACAGAAACCGTACTTCACCTTTTGCTTTCACAGGAAATAAATTTGAATTCAGAATGGTTGGATCTTCTATGTCCATCGCAGGTCCTAATACCACATTAAATACAATCGTAGCTGATGTATTAAGCCAGTTTGCCGATGAATTAGCAGAAGCAAAGGACTTTGATATAGCTGTTCATGATTTAATTAAAAAGACTTTAACAGAGCATCAGAGAATTATCTTCAATGGCAACGGTTACTCCGATGCTTGGGTGGAAGAAGCTGAAAGAAGAGGTCTTCCTAACCTGAAATCTCTTGTAGAAGCAATTCCTGCTATGACCACCGAAAAAGCTGTTAAGATATTCAGCAAGTACAAGGTATTGTCAGAAGTAGAACTTCATTCCCGTGCTGAAATTGAATTTGAGGCTTATTCCAAGACAATTAATATTGAAGCCAGGACAATGATTGAAATGGCAAGTAAGTTATTTATCCCTG
Source organism: Bacillota bacterium (assembly GCA_023450835.1). Taxonomy (GTDB): domain Bacteria; phylum Bacillota; class Clostridia; order Lachnospirales; family Lachnospiraceae; genus Anaerocolumna. Next base: position 18,857 of record JAEXGM010000264.1, read on the forward strand.
CTGTTATCAAATACGCTTCAGGCCTTGCAAGCTCTATTAATGCAATCAAAGCAGCTGTTCCGGATGCTGATGTTTCCGTACAGGCAGGATTATTAAAAGAAACTTCCGCTTTATTAGCAGAGGCAAAAGCTGCTCTTGTAAGTCTTCAGACTGTTGTAACAGAAGCTGCGGATAAAGAAGGTCAGGAACAGGCTGTATTCTTCAAGAAAGTTGTCTTCCCCGCAATGGAAGTTTTAAGAAAGCCCGTTGATGAGTTGGAGTTAATTGTAGATAAGGACATCTGGCCTGTACCTACTTATGGCGACTTATTATTTGAAGTATAATTTATTTTGTTAACTTTACTTACTATTAGTATAAATAAATGAATCCCTTCTAAATTAAAAAGAAAGGCTGCTGTCAAAATCAGCAGCCTTTCTTTTTCTGACCTTTACCTAAAAGTCCTTGCAGAGGTCAGAATCTCTATGCATTTTCTTCATTTCTATAAATTAATTCATTTTACTATTTACATTTTGGTTTCATTATATAATAATGGAACAAGGAATGGGTTGTTTGCTTATCTGGTATGCTTCCCATGAACAAAAAGGTTAAGAAAGGGATTTCACATTAGATGAGAAATATTAAGTTAGTCCTGGAATATGACGGTTCCCGTTACGACGGATGGCAAAAACAGCCGGGAAATAATAAGAGCATTACAATACAAGATAAGATAGAATCTGTGTTAAGCAAGATGGAAAACGAGACCGTTGAACTGATAGGCGCAGCAAGAACAGAAGCAGGTGTACATGCTTACGGCCAGATTGCAAACTTTAAAACAAATACCGATATGAAGCTGTATGAAATTAAACATTACCTCAACCGCTATCTTCCAAGGGATATCGCAGTTCTTGAAGTATTTGAGGTGCCTGAACGCTTTCACAGCAGTTTTAGCGCCAAGTCCTTTCAGTATATCTATAAGATAACTACAGGGGAAGTCCCTTCTGTATTCGATAGAAAATTTAATTATTATTGTTTTCATAAATTAGATGTTGCTCTCATGAAAAAAGCAGCGCAAACATTGTTGGGAGAACATGACTTTAAAGCTTTCTCCGATAATAAACGAATGAAGAAATCTACAATCCGGAAAATGAGCAATATTGAAATCAAGACCGGTATCAACAGCATTGACATTATCCTGACTGCTGACGATTTCTGGCCAAATATGGCGCGTATTATTGTGGGGACATTAATTGAAATAGGAGAAGGGAAGCTTGCTCCTGAATATATGGAAGAGGTACTTTTAAGCGGAGATAGAAGCAAAGCAGGGGAAACCGCTGAAGCAAGAGGACTTTTTCTGATGGATATAAAATACGAATAATCATGGTATCTTGGATTTAGCTAATATAAACAAATTATTAGCTAAATTTAGTTTGTTTTCACGTTGATTATCATTCGTAAAAAGAATATAATTTGTTTAATGTCCTTATCTTAAGATACTTTTACGGAGGATTCAAATGAAAAATGTTACTATGAAGGATATTGCGGATAAACTGAACATAAGTACCGTTACCGTTTCTAAGGCTCTGTCCGATAAAGACGGGGTAAGTGAAGAACTCAAGAACAGAATAAAAAAAATATCGGAAGAAATGGGATACCGTTATAATACTTTGGCTAAAAGCATGAAAGAGGGAAAGAGCTACAATGTCGGGATTATTGTAGCTGACAGATTTATTCGCGATGATGGAGATGCTTTTTATCTTAAAATGTATCAAAGTGTAGTCAAATCCTTATCTCAGTCCGGCTATTATGGGATTATGGAAATTATAAGCTCCGAACAGGAAAAGGATATTGTAATGCCTAATATAATTCAGAATAATAAGGTGGACGGTATCATTATTCTGGGACAGATGAGCTACGAATATGTAAGTTCCATCAATATAATGGGCATTCCTTTAATATTCCTGGATTTTTACGATGAATTACTGGAAGTCGATTCCGTTGTCAGCGATAGTTTCTATGGTTCCTATATCCTTACCAATCATTTGATTGCTCAAGGACACAAAGATATTGCATTCGTGGGTAATATCTTATCCACCAGCAGTATTCTGGACAGATACTTAGGGTATTACAAATCCTTATTGTCAAACGGTATTAATTTAAAGGAAGAATGGATTATCACTGACCGCAGCGAGGATGGCACTTATATTGATATTGAATTTCCAGATAAAATGCCTACAGCCTTCGTATGCAACAACGATGCTGTAGCATATCTTCTAATTAATAAATTAAAGAAAAAGGGCTATAAGATTCCGGATGATATTTCAGTCGTTGGATTTGATAATTATATCTTTGCCACTTTATCCACTCCAAAGTTAACTACTGTCGAAGTAGATATAGCTCTAATGTCCGGTGAAGCCGTAAAAGCTATTATCGGAAAAATAAATAATGACGGTTACCGGGTAGGCAGACTTGTTATAAACGGAAAATTAATCATAAGAGACTCCGTTAAAAATTTATTATAATAAGAAAAACTTCTGTTTATTAAAAGCATCACTAAAATATAAATGAACAATAAAATTATGAAAAGGAGAGCGCATATTGCCTCTCCTTTTTTATTGCGGATATAAAGAAAAAATATTATAAAAAATATTTTTAGATTCAGTAAAAAAAATTTAAAATATTTTATAAATATTTTAAGTAAAATATTTATTTTTTTGCTTATTTTAGTTTGCATTAGTGTGTAATTCAATTTAAATTAAGTATATATTATAACCATTTATTTTCTTAAAATGCACTAAGGTATAAAAAAATAGCAAAAAATTATAGTCAAAAATGGTTATATATGTAATTATATATGTATTATGTATACATTAATAAGAGTATTGACAAATTAATTGTAGATATTATATAATACAAAAGTAAGTTAACGATAACTTAAATTAATAATTTAACCAAGGGAGGTTACACAAAATGAAAAGAATTTTAAGCGTTCTTCTAGTTGCTGTTATGGTGGTTTCATTAGCAGCTTGCGGAGCAAAAAATTCCGGAAACAACACCGCTACACCTGCTCCGACAACAGAGGGAACTACAGGTACAGACAATTCCGGAACTGATACAAGCAAGATTCCTACAATTGACTCCATAAAACTGGGGGAAGATTACAAAGATTTATCCGCAAGTATCAAAGTGTTAACACACAGAACAGATATTGTTGATACAACATTCCAGGATTATATTAAAGAATTCCAGAAGCTGTATCCTAATATCAAGGTTGAATATGAGGCTGTAACAAATTATGCAGATGATGTTACTATAAGACTTACAACCGGTGATTGGGGCGATATCATGATGATTCCTACCACTGTTGATAAGAAAGAACTCCCTAATCTATTCCAATCTTTTGGTACAACCGATGCAATCGGTGCTAACTATCAGTTCATCAACAACTTTGCATTAGACGGTCAGGTATATGGTATCGCTTCAACCGGTAATGCTCAGGGTGTTGTTTACAACAAGAAAGTATTCACCGATGCAGGAGTAACAGAACTTCCTAAAACCCCGGATGAATTCCTGGATGCTTTACAGAAGATTAAAGATAAGACAGATGCTATTCCTTTATATACAAACTTTGCTGCAGGCTGGACAATGGGCGCCTGGGATGCTTACATAGGCGGTTCCGCAACCGGAGATCCCGATTATATGAACAACGCTTTAGTTCATGGAAAGAATCCTTTCTCTGACAAAGGTGACCAGACAGGACCTTACGCCGTTTACAATACATTATACGAAGCTGTTAAAAGAGGACTTGTAGAAGATGATCCTACAACAACTGACTGGGAAGGCAGCAAAGGTATGATTAACAGAGGTGAGATCGGTGCTATGGTTCTTGGCTCCTGGGCAGTTGTTCAGATGCAGCAGGCAGGCGATAACGCAGACGATATCGGTTACATGCCTTTCCCCATCAGTGTAAACGGAAAACAGTATGCATCCGCCGGCCCTGACTATTGCTATGGAATCAATGCAAAATCTTCCGATGATAACAAAATTGCTTCTATGCTTTATGTAAAATGGCTTACTGAAAAGTCAAATTTTGCTTATGACCAGGGCGGAATTCCCATCGTAAAAGGTGCGGAATACCCTGCAGTATTAGATGCTTTCAATGGAGTTGAGCTAGTTGTTGATAATCCTGCTCCTGCCGGAGAAGAGACATATTTCAATGATGTTAACACAAAATCCGAAGTAGGTTTAAATGCTGATAATGCTCATGTTCAGGCAGTTGTTGAAGCCGCTTTAAACGGAACTCCGTTAAAAGACGTCGTAGACCAATGGAATGACAAGTGGTCAAAAGCACAGGAAGCATTAGGAATCACAGTTAATCAATAAATATAATTAATTGCATGAAGAATGGACTTTTGCAAAGTATGGGGTTATCCCAAAGCTTTGCAAAAGTTTTTCTGCTGACAGGAGGGTATCAATGAGTAGTGCAAGGTCTGCAGCACCAAAAGAGCCGTTTAGTTTTAAAAAATGGCTGGGCAGAAGAAAAGTACAAAGAACCGTAATAATCATCAGCTTTATGTTTATACCCGTACTTTTACTGTTTATATTCACATATCTGCCATTTTTTAATATGATACGTTTTAGCTTTTATGATATGAAATACATCGGAAGCAGGACATTTATAGGTTTCGATAATTACAAAGAAGTATTTACCAGACAGGATATCCTTCAAACTTTTAAATTAAGTATCTACTATATGGCGGCATCCGTTGTTCAGCTGGCTCTGGCTCTGTATTTTGCCACATTATTGAGCTTTAAGACAAGGGGCGGCGGGTTCTTTAAAGGTGCTATATTCTTTCCTTATTTAGTATGTGGTATAGCAGTTGGTTTTATATTCAAGTTCTTTTATACAAGAGGATTTGTCCTTGATACCGTATTATCATGGGTAGGCTTTAATCCGGATTCACTTCCTTATTGGCTTAAGAGCACAAAGATAAATAACATATCTTTAGCAGCAACTTCCATCTGGAGATATATGGGACAGAATATGGTTCTTTTTATCGGAGCCATTATGTCTGTTGACAATGACTTATACGAAGCATCCAGTCTTGACGGTGCAAACAGATGGCAGCAGTTCCGTTTTATCATCATGCCAAGCATAAAAACAATTATTATGTTAAACCTTATTTTATCCATAACAGGCTCACTCAGTGCCTTTGAACCTCCCTTTGTTATTACCGGAGGAACTTTCGGAACCTCAACATATTTCCTTATGATGCATAATATTGCCCATAGATATCAGAAGGTAGGACTTGCTTCTGCCATGGCCGTTATCCTGATGGTTATTATTGTGCTGGTTACAATACTACAGAAAGTAGGTTTTTCGCTTACAGGAGATGACGGCAGTGATGTATCAAGAAAAACCGCTAAAAAATTAGGAAAACAAGCGAAGGAGGGTTCAAGATGACTTTCGGTAGAAAATTAAGCTATTTCCTTCGTGTTTTAATAAAATATGCTTCACTTTGCCTTATGGCCTTTATATCCATATTACCTATTGTCGTGTGTGTCATTACTGCTTTTAAAACAGATAAAGAATACAAAGCCACAAATGTAATGACCTTGCCAGACAACTGGCTGTATTTTGATAATTTCAAAAAAGCCTGGGAAAAGGCAAACATGGGTGTGGCCTTCTTTAACTCAACCCTTGTTCTTATAATCGTATTAGTAGGTTCCATTATGTTTGGAACCATGCTTGCTTATATTCTTAACCGGTTTGCTTTTCCGGGTAATAATTTATTAAGAAATCTATTTTTATTTGCAACCTTAATACCTGGTATCGCAACCCAGGTTACGGTTTATCAGATTATGTACAAACTGCACTTAATCGATTCCCTGCCCGGCTATATGATTCTGTTAATGGGAGCGGATGTAATCGGCATTTATATCTTTATACAGTTCTTTGAAAACATACCGATTTCCCTGGATGAATCCGCTATTATGGATGGGGCGACCTATTTCGGCGTATTCTTTAAGATATTATTGCCGTTACTAAAACCCGCCATTGTAACGGTTATGATCTTAAAAGGCGTTGGTACCTATAACGAATACTATATGTCCAATCTCTATCTTCAGACAAAATCAAAGCTGGTTACCGTATCAACCTCATTGTTTACCTTTACCGGACCACTTGGCAGCCAGTACAACTATATCTGTGCCGGTGTTCTAATCACCATGATACCAGCCCTTATTGTATTCATCGTAGCTCAGAAGCAGATATACAGCGGTCTGACAAACGGAGCAGTAAAAGGTTAATTCATTTTTCACACCAAACCTTCCCTTCTTAAAATAACTATCAGGGAAGGTTTTATTTTTTTATTATTTTTTCCGTTCAGTCTCGTAATTAACATATAAAGACTCTACGGCAATACACAGATGGCAGCTGATTCCATTCGGTCATTATCCATTGAGGTGCTTCGCATGACACTTAAATGGCAGCAGTTATGACTAGGTTAAATTACGCCATGTCTGAGCACACAGCCTTACACAGCCAAAAGGAAAAAGAGCGAGTTTGGCGTAATCTAACCTGCTCAGGAATAACTGTTGCCATTTTAGTGGAATTCGAAACACCGAACAGGAAAATGCCCGAATGGAATCAGCTGCCATCGTCCGTTCTGCAGACCTTATATATTCCATACAGAACGAAACATTTTCTTTCCGTTTTCTTGAATCAACTGTTTACATTATCGCCATTATGCTTTAGAATATAGCTATAGTTTATTTGATAAACAAATATGAATTGACGGAGGTTGTCATGAAATTTACAGACGGATTTTGGTTGAAACGAAAGGGAGTCACTGTTTATTCCCCTGCTGAAGTAAGAGACTATGTTATCAATGAGAAATCAGTTATACTATATGCTCCTGTGGTAAAAATTACTCACCGGGGACAGACCCTGCAAGGGCCTTTACTTACTTTGGAGATCAGTTCTCCCGGCAGTGATATCATTAAGGTAAAGTCCCAGCACTATATAGCAAAGCTTCCCGTAGTTCCGGCATTTGAATTAAACACAGACGATGCATTTGTTCCCGAAATCGAAGATAAAGAAGATAAAATCACTTTAAAAAGCGGAAATACTTCCGTAATCATTGCAAAAAAAGACTTTTCTCTAAGTTTTTATTATGGAGACAAGCTTCTCACCAAGAGCGGAAATGGACAGATGGGTTATATCACCACAGATGACGGTCCTCACTACCGTGAACAGCTTGACCTGGCCGTAGGAGAGTGTGTATACGGACTTGGTGAACGTTTTTCCGCATTTGTTAAAAACGGACAAAGTGTTGATATCTGGAATGAAGACGGAGGTACCTCTTCTGAACAGTCCTATAAAAATATTCCCTTCTACGTTACAAACAGAGGATATGGCATCTATGTAAACCATCCGGAGAAAGTATCCTTTGAAGTAGCTTCTGAGGCAGTATCAAGAGTACAGTTTAGTGTTCCGGGCGAGAAGTTAGAATATTTTGTAGTAGGCGGAAATGACTTAAAAGAAGTAATCAGCAATTACACTTCCTTAACCGGAAGACCTTCCCTGCCTCCCGCATGGTCCTTCGGCCTGTGGTTGACCACTTCTTTTACCACCAATTACGATGAAGCCACTGTTTCATCCTTTGTAGACGGAATGGCTGAAAGAGATATCCCCCTAAGAGTATTCCATTTTGACTGTTTCTGGATGAAGGAATATGAATGGTGTAATTTCGAATGGGACAACGAAGTATTCCCTGACCCTGTAAATATGATAAAGAGACTGAAACAAAAAGGTCTTAAAATATGTGTATGGATTAACTCCTATATTTCCCAGAAATCCAAGTTGTTTGATGAAGCTGCGGAAAAAGGATATCTCATTAAGCAGACAAACGGAGAAGCCTGGCAGTGGGATCTGTGGCAGCCAGGAATGGGAATTGTAGACTTTACAAACCCCGATGCCTGCAAATGGTTTGCAAGCAAGCTTCATGCCCTTATTGACATGGGCGTGGACTGCTTTAAAACTGATTTTGGTGAAAGAATACCTGTGACAAATGCAGTTTACAGTAATGGAGCAGATCCGGTTAAGATGCACAACTATTATACCTATCTCTATAATAAGGTTGTCTATGAGGTACTGGAGGAGAGATTTGGTAAGAAAGAAGCAATTCTATTTGCCAGAAGCGCTACGGTAGGCTCTCAGAAATTCCCGGTACACTGGGGCGGAGATTGTGTATCCAAGTATGAATCCATGGGAGAAAGCCTTAGAGGAGGTCTGTCTCTTTGTATGTCAGGCTTTGGATTCTGGAGCCACGATATCAGCGGCTTTGAAAACACCGCTTCACCTGACCTGTACAAGAGATGGTCCGCATTCGGCCTTCTTTCCACACACAGCAGACTTCATGGAAGCAGTTCCTACCGTGTGCCCTGGTTATTTGATGAAGAATCCGTTGATGTGGTTCGTTATTTCAGCAAGCTGAAATGCAGCTTAATGCCATACCTCTACAGCGTTGCCGCTGAGACTGCTAATACCGGCGTTCCGGCAATGAGATCCATGATACTTGAATTTACAAAGGACAGAGCCTGCGATTATCTTGATACCCAATACATGTTAGGTGATTCCCTGCTTGTAGCTCCTGTATTCAGGCCCGATGGAACAGTTGATTATTACCTTCCCAGAGATAATAGCAAGGGAAGCGGCCTTTGGACTAATTTCTTATCCAATACACGTGTAGAAGGCGGAACCTGGCAGTATGAGACTCATGATTTCATGAGCCTGCCCCTTATGGTAAGGCCGAATTCCATTATAGCCCTTGGTAATAATGAGAATGTGCCTGATTATAATTATCTTGACGGCACCGCATTACATGTATTTGAGCTGTCTGATAAGGAAGCTGCAACCACTATTATTTATGATATGGATGGAGAGGCTAAAGGAACAGCAAAGGCTAGAAAAGAAGGAAATAAGATTACCATTTCTGTCAGCGGCCTTGAGAACTTCTCTGTAGTCATGAGAAATGTTAACAATATAGGAGAGTTGACAGGTGCAACTCCGGAAGACAGCAAATTAGGAGTGAAACTTATACCTCAGACGAATAGCAGCGAAATAAGTTTTATTATTTTATAATACCTGCTTAATCTGTATATTCTTTAAATATCTAAGTAAAACAAGGGCAAAGCCAAAATTGGCTTCGCCCTTGTTTTTTGTCAACAGATATGGTTTATGAAATTCTGTTTTCTTATAAAAATCTTTGCTGCATGTAAAAGTTACAGGCTAAAATAATCTTTTTATAAAACCATGGATTTTTCCAGAAAAAACAAGTATAATATAGTCCTTGTGACCTAACTTTATCAGGTGTATTATACAATATAATATAGAGTTATTATTGACAGCATACAGAAGGGAAAGACATTAATGATTGTATCAAAACAGGAATTACAACGTTTATTAAAAGTAGAACAGGACTATGAAAGCAGTCTTTTTTTGATAGAGGAGCTAAGCAACAATTTCGATAAAAGTAAAGCACAGTTAGAAAGACGGGAACAGGAAATAAAGCAGCTTCAGCAAAAAGTTGCATTCTTCCAGGGAGAAATATCAAAATATAATGAAATTACCACTGAAATAGAAGAATACGTAAAGGAAAGAGAGAACCAGCTTACACATCTGAACAGCGATGTGACAGATTATAAAGCAAAATTATCATCAGCACTGATTGAAAAAGAAAGCCTGTCCGGTATTATAAATGAGCTGCAGATGGATATCAGCACTCTGAAAGAAACCCAGAAGCTGCGTGATGATGAATTAGAAGCCGGCAGAGAAGAATTAGAAATCAAAGATAATCAAATTAATGAATACATAAAATTACTGGAAGAAGCTAAGCTTATCTTTTCAGAAAAAGAAAGTGAAATCGAAAGGCTGTCCAATGAGTCAAAGGAGTTCGAAACAGCACTCGAAGCGAAAGCTGCCGTTCTAGAGAGTAAACTCAAACTTATACAGGAATTAGAAACAAATGCAGAAGCCAGAGAAGGTTCTTTGACCAGATTGCAGACCCAATATGAGGAAATTCAGCAGGAATCCAACGAAACAAAGAAAAATTATGAATTGACATCTTTACAGTTGCAGGAGAAAGAATCCGAATTAGAAGCATCAAGAGAAGAAGCAGCTATTTTTAAAGAACAGCTAAATCATAAAGCGGAAGAATGTAATACGCTGACCGAGCAGATACAGTCCCTCGATACGCTGTTAAACAGCCAAAAAGAAGAGAATAGTAAGTTAACAGACACTTTACAGTCAAATACAAGGAAGATAGAAGATTTAGAATTAGAAAAAGCTCTCTGGGAAGAAGAGCATATTTTTCTTCTAGGCAATTTAGAAGATGTAAAAACAAATAACCAGGAATTAGCCCATTCTTTACAGGAGCTTCTAACCAAATCAGAACAGGACAGGAAGGAACTGGAGGCCCTGCTAAGTGTTTCTGATAACGAGAAATCCAATCTGTCAGGACAGTTGGCAATTGCGGCTGTTAACTCCGAGGAGTTAAACTCTAGGATTAAGGAACTGGAAGAACTTCTGGAATTATCGGAGGAAGAAAACCACACAGTTATCCAGCAATTGAATACAACAAAAGAAGAGCTTCAGAGACTCATGGAGGAAAAAGAAGAAATCTCAAAACAGACCGCACAGCAGATAGACTTATTAACAGAACAATTCCAATCCGAAAAATCCGGACAGCAATCAAAATATGAACAAGAAATATCCCGCACTCTGGAAAGCCTTAAAAAGCTTGAAGAGGAAATAGAGACTGTTAAAGCAATCTCCGCACAGGAATTGGAAGAATATAAGGAACTTGCAGAGCAGGAAAGAATCATTCATGAGGCACTTGCAGAGCAAAAACTAGATAATTTCAGGAAGCAGTCTGAACAGGAAAAAATAAAAATAAAATCCCAGGATGAGCAAGAGCTTGGAGAATATATTAAGCAGGCAGAGCAGGAAAAAGCAAATATTGAAATCCTTGCGGCACAGAAGCTTGAAGATTACAAGAAATTAACGGAGCAAGAAAAAGCTGAAATCAAAGAATTGGCTGAACTGAACTTAGAAGAATACAAGAAGCAAGCCGAGCAGGAAAAAGCTGACATAGAAGCCCGTGCTGAGGTAAGATATGAAAACTATAAGAAGCAGACAGAACAAGAAAAAGCTGATATAGAAGAGCTTGCAGCACTAGAACTGGAAGAATATAAGAAACTTGTCATTATTGAGCAGGAACAAATAATAGATAATGCAAGAAAAGAGAAAAAAATTCTGGAAAATCAGTTATCGGAATTTAATTATGAAAAAGAGCAACTCCAAGAGCAAATCAATTCCGCAGAAGACGAAATTAATGAAATCAATCAGAAGCTTAATCTGGTAAATGAGGAAAACAATACCCTCCGAAAAGAAAACAAAGACCTCAAAGAGCAAATTGACCTGGAAATAGAAGTACTTCGTAAAGAATTCGAAACCGAAAAGGCTGCACTACAGGCTCATTATGAAGAACAGTTCACTCGTCAAAAAGAATTAGCATTACAAGAAATAGATACCCAAAAACTGCTTGCTAATAAGGAGCTAGAGGAATTTAAGAGAATATCTGAACTTGAAAAAGATAGTTTAACCGCACAGACAGAACAGAAGTTGGAAGCATTAAAAGAACTGGCTGCCCATGAGCAGGAAGCAACACGCGAAAAGGCTGAATATGAGAATAACCTGTTAAAGGAACAGCTAACCAAACTAACCGGTGAAATGGAGCAATTAAATACCTATCTTCATGAGGCAGAAGAGAATAACGATGAAATTTCTCATAAATTAAAACTTGCAACTGAAGAGAAGCATGCCTTAGCAGACGAAAAGGAAGAACTTTCCTGTATAAAAGAAGAATCAGAATACCAGTTGAAGCAGCTGGAAGCTAAGCTTCTTGAAGCACTTTCTGAAAAAGAGCAGCTGCAGTATCAGATAGATAGTCTTCAAATTTCAGGAGAAGAACAATCGGAAGCAGTGCAGAAGCTTCAAGAATATGAATTATTAATAAAAGAAAAGGACGAGCATATAGAACAAAGGAAACAGCATGTTTATCGATTAGAGCAAAAACTGCATAAGCTTCATCTGGAAGACGAAAAGAAGGATGAAGAAATCAATGAAAAACTGGAACAGTTAGCACAAACATTAAAGGAAAATGAGATATTATCAGAAGAAACTAAGCAGTCTAAAGATTCCTATGAGTTACTGAGTAGTCAGTTTAAGGAAGCAGAAGTTGAAAAGGAAAACTTATGGAATCAGCTCAAAGAGAAGGAAGATAAAATCAACCTTTTCACACATACGTTGGAAGAACAGAAAGATAACTCATTTGAGCAATATAAGGCTCTGGCGAAGCAGAATGAAAAAATCGAAGAGCAGACAAAATCCATTCAGCAGTTAATCGATAAAAACAAGGAACTCCAGGATAATTATGATACATTGTCTTCTACCTTTAAAGAGTTACAGGTAAAATCGGATAAACCGATGGAAACTACAGCTTTAAATGAGGCATTAAAGGAGAAAGACAAGCTTATCGATTCTTTGGAAACACAAATACTTGAATTGATGGTTGAGATTGAAAGTAAGAAAGAATAAAAATCAATGCACTTATAACTTATAAATAAGGAGTATGCCGGCAAATCTTTAAGCTCTGCCGGCATACTCCTTATAAATTTATTCTACTGTTACGGATTTTGCAAGGTTTCTTGGCTGGTCTACGTTAAGTCCTCTATGAAGAGAGGTATAATAAGCTAACAGCTGTAATACCACCGCTGCCGGAAAGGGAGCATATTCATCCTTAATCTTAGGAAGAACAATATGATAATCGTAAATAGAAGGTTCTACTTCCTGCCCCTCAATTGTAACTAATATGACAAAAGCATTCCTTGCTTTTACCTCTCGGATATTGGAAATCATCTTAGAATATACCTTTTGCTGAGTTGCAAGCGCTACAACGGGAACTCCTTCTGTAACAAGAGAGAGGGTGCCATGTTTTAATTCACCGGCGGCATAAGCTTCCGAATGAATATAGCTTATTTCCTTTAGTTTAATAGAGCCTTCACAGGAGAGGGCATAATCAAGTCCTCTGCCGATAAAGAAGAGGTCTTCCTTTTCTGTCACTTGTCTGCTGATTTCTTCAATTACCTTATCCTGTGATAACACTTCTTCCAATACTGATACCGCATGTAACAATTCCTGCATTTCTTCCATGCAAGCTTCTTTTTCGAGTCTTTCGGTTGCATAAGCGAATCGGAAAGCAAGAAGATAGAGACAGGATAGCTGTGCTGTATATGCCTTTGTGCTGGCAACGGCAATTTCAGGGCCGGCATGGGTGTAAAGTACGTAGTCACTTTCTCTGGCAATGGAGGAACCCTTTACATTGACGATGGAAAGAGTTGCGGCACCACGTTCTTTTGATAACTTTAATGCAGCCAGGGTATCGGCAGTTTCTCCGGATTGAGATATTGTAATAACCAGTGTGCCCTTGTCAATGATAGGATCCTGATAACGGAATTCAGATGCAACTTCCACAGTGACAGGGATTCGAAGCAGCTTCTCTAACATCACTTTACCAATGAGTCCGGCGTGCATAGCAGTTCCGCAGGCAGTAATGATGATTCTTGTTATTCCCTCAAAAAGGGAGTCCGGAATATTATCCGCAGTAAAATCCGGAAGCTTATTCTGGATTCTTGGCAGGATTGTGTTTCGTAAGGAGTCCGGCTGTTCATGAATTTCCTTTAACATAAAATGCGGATATCCGCCTTTTTTAGCTGCGGTCATATCCCAGGTAACATGAAGCATTCTGGGGCATACGAGGTTACCGTCAAGGTCTGTCAGTGTAACTCTATCCTTTGCAAGAGTCACAATATGCATCTCCGGCACTACAAAATAATCTTTGGAATAATCAATCAATGCAACCATATCAGATGCAATAATGGAACCTTCCTTGGTATGGCAGGCCACAAGCGGACTGCTGTTTCTCAAAGAATAGATTACCTCCGGCTGATCGGCAAAGAGTATACAAAATGCATAAGCGCCTTCAATTAATTCAACTGCCTGCTTAATGGCTTTTATCGCATCCCCTTCATACAGGCTGTCAAGGAGAAGAGCAGCGATTTCCGTATCCGTCTGGGATATGGGCGTTCTGCCTTCTTTTTTCAAGCGGAGTTCCAGTTCTCTGTAGTTTTCTATAATTCCGTTATGGATTAAAGTGACCTTTCCGGCGCTATGAGGATGTGCGTTGGTATCTGTAACCCCTCCATGAGTTGCCCACCTGGTGTGCCCGATACCGCAGCTGCTTTCTGTCTGCCCTGTACCTTGTAAGGCAGCTGTATTTAGCGCTTCAACCTTCTCAGCGAGATTAGACACCTTTCCCGTAGTTTTGATGGTCTTAATGCTTCCCTGTTGATAAAATGCAATACCTGCGCTGTCATAACCTCTATATTCCAGAGCGGTAAGACCGTCAATCAGAACCTTCTTTGCCTCCGTATAACCTGTAAAGCCAATAATTCCACACATAATGATTCTCCTTTATTCTATTTTCAAAGTTCTAATTATGAATTCATGGAAGACTACAAAGGAAAGCCTAACGAATGGGCATAAATATAGCCTTATGATAGACAGTTTTTAGCTTCCTAATTCAATTATCTTGGTATTGCCGCTGTTGTCCTTCGATTACCCGAAGATTTTTCGACAATTCACACAGCCAAGCCTATGAGAGAGCATCCGCCGAACATTTCGCTAACTCTCTACCTCGTTAACCTCTGTATTTCTCCCAAAGAGGTACATGGCGCTAATTTAAACATTTCTGTTTGGAGGACCTTGGGCGGTCCGACTAATGGTTACGATACAAAATTATTATATGCTTTTTGCTCCTTTCTGTGCATGAGAGGCGGGATATGTATTCTCTCTGAAATTCACTTTAACATATTAACATTTCTAAAGGGGTAAGTCAACTTTTAAGCTTTAGAATGTGAAAGAAAAAACAAAGATATTACTATTCATAAAAAGAGCAGTTTGATATTACTGTAAACATTGTCTCAAAGATACATTGACATGATAGGTATTAACCGAACAGCTTTTGTACGATTAACACAATGGATACCTCATGATGCGCCTTAAAGCCAGTGTGAAAGTAAAATCAAACTGCTGTTAGAAAAAAACTTGCAACACTCGTTGCTTTCGTATTTATTCGTTCTGAAAGAAGGCAAAACCACAGACTCCAGGACCGGCATGGGTACCGACAACAGAACCAATAGGGCTTTCAATATAGTCATTCAGATTTAGGGCATCCTTATAACTGCGTATAAAAGCGGCCATATTATCTTTTTTAGCAGAGTAACCAATACAGATTTCTTCCTGCCTGTCAATGCCCTTTCCCTGAGCTATCAATTCTTCAAGTTTAGTATAACCGCCGGCAAGGCCTCTGGCTCTGGCTGCTAAGTTTACCACTCCGTCCTTTATTTCTATGATTGGCTTAATATTTAACAATCCTCCGGCAAAGGCGCTCATTCCGGATAACCGTCCGCCTTTCTTAAGATATTCCAAACTTTCAAGAAGAGCATAAAGTCTTACTTTTGTCTTAGTATTTTCAAGCTGCTCTGCAATAACATCCGCAGATAATCCCTGATTCTTAAGTGCTATGGCTTTCCTTACAAGAAGTTGAAGTCCAAGAGTAACCGTCAAACTATCAATAATATGAATATCTTCGTATTCTGCCATATCCTTTGCAATGACAGCACTTTGATAGGTACCGCTTAGCTTGGAGGAAATCGTAATAACGATAACCGCATCCTTGTTGGTCTTTGCTTCTTCAAAGTAAGGCATAAACTGCTCCGGTGCGGGCTGACTGGTAGTAGGCAGATTTTTGGATACCACCAGTTTTTCATAAAATTGCTCGTTGGTAATATCTACACCGTCAAAATATTCTTGTTCATCAAAAATTACGCGTAATGGCACAATCGTGATATCCATTTCTTTTGCCAATTCCATACTGATATCAGATGTAGAATCTGTAATTATTTTTATACTCATTGGTCCTCCTTTGGACTTAGGTTTTTATTTAAGAAGTTATTGAAAAATATATGAAGAGTAGAGAGAGCAGTGGATAATGCTTTTAATTCCTCCTCATTTAATTTGAGAGAAATTTCGTCTACCAGAGCTTTGTGAAATGTATAATGGCTGTCGTATGCCTTTTCTCCCAAAGGGGTAAGGCACAGTCTTACATACCGCTTGTCTTCAGGCAGTTTTTGACGTATAAGGTATCCTTTTCTCTCCAGAGTTTTAACAGAAGTAGTAAGGGTACTGGCCGTCACGGATAATTTGGCTGCAATTTCATTCATAGCATACAAACCGGCTCTGTTGCCGTCATAAACAGCTTCTATTACATGCATTTCATGAACAGATAGATTCTGGAATTCGTCCTTGGCTAATGCTGCCTCTTCCAGACGAAGTAAGTCGTGAAATGCTTCCACCAGAAAATTATTAATATTCTCTTTATATTGCTCCATATGGCTCCTTTCAGAATAAAATGAGCAGATATACTTTGAACTTCAAAGTATTAACAGTGTAACAAACAAGAACTGCTTTGTCAATAATAATTTGATATTCAAAGTATTTATTGGGCATTATTTTATTGAAATTAATTTGCTCTTTGGAAAATCATTCATTATAATGAAAGTATGTTCGGAAAGGAAGTGGATAATTCTACTGTGTATTCATAGAGAAAAGATGAAATGTTAAGATAAGCTTTTAATGTGACGCCGCAGCAAGCGACAGAATGAGAGGTAATTATGTCCGGAATTATATTAGAGGGTGGAACCTTTCGCCCGATTTTCAGTGCAGGGGTTATGGACGCCCTTCTGGAGGAAGAGGTTATGTTTCCTTATTGTATCGGCGTATCTGCCGGCATCAGTTTTGGAGTTTCCTATATTTCCAAACAAAAGGGCAGGAACCTTGAGGTCCTTTTAAAATGCAGAAGAGATAAGCGTTATATCAGCACCAGAAATCTTATTAAGTGCCGCAGCCTGTTTGGCCTGGATTTTGTCTATGATGAAGTGCCAAATAAACTCTTTCCTTTTGACTGGGACACCTTTCTTAAATATGAAGGCAAGGTATTAGTAGGCGTGACCAATGCCAATACCGGAAAAGCCGAATACTTAAACGGTCTTGAGACTGACCGGAAATGCACGATTCTTCAGGCCACCTGTGCCATGCCTCTGTTTTTTCCCGCAATCTCCTGGAAGGAAAACCTTTACTATGATGGAGGCCTCGCGGACTCCATACCCATTCGAAAATCAATAGAAGACGGCAATAAAAAGAATTTGATTATCCTGACCCGTCCCAAGGGGTACCACCGAACTCTGGGCAGGGACAGTAAATTAGCCATGCGGCTGCTACGGAATAAATACCCTGAAATGGTGGAGGTAATCAGAAAAAGGCCCGATATGTACAATGAAACGGTGGAATATTGCGAGAAGCTCGAAAGAGAAGGCAAGGCAGTAGTCCTAAGACCCGAATATAACGTTGAAAGCATGGAAAAAGATCTGACTGCCCTGGAACGAAATTATAAGCACGGTTACGATATGGCAAAGAGTCAAATGAAAGAGATTAAAAAGCTTCTTGTAGAAGACTAAAAACCATTGTGCCACCAAAGAAATCGGGATTTTACTTAAATATCGATTTATTCTTAAGTACTGACTATATTCAGAGAAACAAAATAAAAAAGGTATGCCAGGGACCTCAAAGTAAGAAGTCTTCCTGACATACCACTTTACCGGTATATATTTTCCACCGCACTTCAAGATTGTGCCGTGGATTTCGCAGGCACAACCTTGTGTATGAATTATGTTTTTCAATAATTCATACTATGCGCCTTTTGAAATCTCTTCCAAGCGGTCAATAATGGGAAGATGCTGTGTACACAGTTTTTCACATTTACCGCAGTTAATACATTCAGCTGCCATTTCAGCAGGAATTCCCCAATGATATTTCAATCTGTCAAACATATTGTTGCCAAGAATCTTTTCATTGTAAGCATCCATAAATTTAGGAATATCAATATTCTTTGGACAGTGTTTGCAGTAAGCACATCCCGTACAGAGATTATTCAGTGCAACACCCTTGTTCTCATATTCCTCAAAGATTTCCTTTGCCGGTCTCTCTTTCAGATTCTCAACAGCCTTACAGGCATCATCCACATGTTCTTTCGTGGTACATCCTGCCAGGGTTATGGTAATTTCTTTATGAGAAGCCACAAAGTTTAAAGCTGCCTGTGCAACGGTAAGTTCAGTTCCTTCCGTCAGGTACTCAAAAGTCTTCGGATTGCTTGGTATCAGACCTCCGCCTAAAGGATTCATGACAACAACGCCCATCCCTTTTTCATAAGCTGCTGTAATACCAGTCTGACGGAATCTGTAATTCAAAGCATTATAGCCAATTAACATCCCCTTAAAACGGTCGGTAGCAACAGCGCCTTCTAAGTCGTTACCCTGCATATGGGAAGAAAATACGATATTCCTTATCAGTCCGTCTTTTTTTGCTTCCTCAAAGAATCCATAAAGGGATTCGCACTGACTTTCAAAAGACTCCAGATTTAACAAGCACCATAAATGGTAAAAGTCCAGATAATCCACCTTAAGACGGCTTAAAGTAGTCTCAAGTCTGCTGCGGAAAGCATCCCTTGTAGCTTTTCCGCCAATAGTACCAAGATTCATCTTAGAAGAAACATAATAACTATCTCTGGGCAATTGAGAGAGTGCAATACCGGTTATGATTTCACTTTTATCATTGCAATAAAAAGGAGCGGTATCAAAATAATTAATACCTCTCTCGTGAGCATACAAAGCAACCTCTGCGCATTTCTCAAATCTTTCCGCCTTTACATCCTCGTCATCATAACGCATACAGCCCATACCAATAGCGGATACTTTCATATCCGTATCACCATACTGTTTATAATACATATCCATACCTCCGTAAATTCTGACAGGCATTATGTAATAGAACCTGACCGCCAGATAATTATGCTTATTTTTGGCATCCTAATAAGTATACCATAAAAAAAGCATTCCTCAACTAAAAAATTATTGATTTCTTTCAGGAACCGTTGCTATGCAACCTTGCATTGAATACTGAAATACTGAATATCTAACGAACCGACGATGATACCCACTTCCATTTCATTGCTGATTTGAACTGCTTATAACTCCAGTTTCGAATTCCAACCAAAATGTCAACATCTAATCTGCTCTGACGGGTAAAATTGCAGCACTAATGCCAATACACAGATGACTAAGGGGATTTGTTCTTCTGTTTGGTCTCGAAAGGACCCTTATGACACTTAAGGCACAGGAAACGTAACTAGGTAAAACAGTGCCATGTCTGAGCTCTGTAAACTGACGCTCCCACTATGTAACAGCGAGTTTGGCACTGATTTACCTGCCAAGTTACGTCTTCTGTACCTTTAGTGGAATATGGGCCCTTGAGCAACCAAACAGAAGAACAAATCCCCTTAGCCATCGTCCGTCCCCATTATTCCATCACTTACAGTGAATGTATCTTGATAGTACTTTTCCTTTTCAAATAAACGTAGTATAATGAGAATTAGACTTTAAAATTGATTTTTTATTCATGAAAGGGGTTTTACGTGAAAAACATCGGTACAGATAAAAAAATTATAAGTAAAAATGCATACAATAAGAATACAGCTGCCAAAGCAACTGGTAAAAGTACAGAAAGCATAAATAAAAGCAGCAAAAGTATAAATAATAAGAAAAACCAGAACACAGCACCTGCCTCCGATCCTATTATAGATTGGTTCTTTATGTCGCCTTCCGAGATTAATGCAAAAGATTTCTCACTCTTTTTATCACCCCTTAACCTGGGAGAAATCGACCTTTGGGAGGAGATGGATATCCTTTCATTACTGTTAGAGGATAAGACCAGCATTGACTTTGAAGGGTTAAAGGAAGGCTTTCCCGATAAAAAGGATAGGCTTTTTCTGGAGGAGAATGGTTACAAAACTGTATTTTCCGTTACTTTGAGTAATGACAACAAGCAGACAAGAGAACTCTTTGATAAAATACTGGAGCATTTTCCAGGTGGATTCTATGCAGATACAACAGACTTTAAACCCAGCATTCTAGGCAGAAGGTAAAGGCGGTAAACACATGAGGATGATACGAGGAATATTCGGACTGTTACTTGGAATGCTTCTAATCCTTGGTATTATGTTTGTAACTTTGATAGTAAGAGAAGACAGGAATCGCGAAACGGTAAGCAAGGTATCTACAGCAAAATACCATCTGCAGATTCTGGTACAGAATACGGACGAATATTTCTGGCAGTATTTTAAGGATGGCGCAAGAACAGCCGCTGAAGAAATGGATGTATATGCCGAATTCGTTCCTATTGCCGGTAAGGACAGCGAGGCGATAAAAGACGCTGTGGAAAAAGGTATTTACAGCGGGGTCAACGGGATTGCCCTGAAACCTGCCGATGCACTTGGAACCAAGGAAATCGCAAAAGAAGCAAAAGAAAAGAACATTCCTCTGTTAATTTATGAAAATGACAGTTATAACATTTCAGATCTGCCCATTGTAGGTTCTAACAGTTATACTATCGGAACCATGGCCGGAACCATGGGAGCCAAAGCAATCGGACGCGGAACAAAGGCAGTTATTATTATGAATGAAGCCGGAGAAGAAGGAGATATCTCCTATCGTAATCTTAGTATCCAGGGAATCGCGGAATCTTTTTCTTTAAAGGGCAACATTGAGATTGAAGAGATTTATACTTTAAAGCAAAATATGTTTGATGCAGAAAAGGTAACCTACTCTATTATATCCAAGCATAAGGATGTGAACCTGATTATATGCCTGGATGAAAAGAGTACGCCGGGTGTGGCTCAGGTCTTAGTAGATAATAACCTGGTAGGCGACATTAAGCTGGTGGGGTACGGAAGCATGCCCCTGACTCTGGATTATGTAGAAAGAGGCGTAATCTATGGAACCGTAAGCCCGGACGCTTATAAAATCGGCTATTATACCGTGAAACAGTTAGCACAGGAATTAAATGGGGTACAGATAAGTGATTACAAGAGTACCCCTCTATATTCAATTGATGCATCCAATGTGGCAAGTTTTAATAATGGAGCAGCGAAAAAGGAAGGTGGAGAATGAAGAACAGAAAAAGACGGGATTTGTCCTATCGTACAAAGCTTACCAGCTTCTTTCTTCTTGCGACCGCTATTACCATATTTGTTGGGCTTTATAATTATATATCCTCCCGTATGTTAATGGAGGATATGACGGACCTGCTGAATAAGAGCCAGGAACTTACCGCTCTTTACAAAGAGGTGGATGAAATACAAAATGATTTGGAAGTATACTTGTCCACCAGAAGTTCGGACAGTTTGCAGTCCTTTTATAACCACAGTAATTCCATCAGTTCCGATAATGATATCCTAAAACAGGACGCGGAATATTCCGACAGAGGCGTCCGGATTAAGAATCTGACAGGAATGATTGACCATTACCTAAAAATACTGGATGAGACAATAGTAGACAAGCGAAACCGTAAAATCAGTGATTACACCAAGGGTTACCAGCAGGCTGTAAAAGAATATAACTTTATCGGCAGCTATATCAAGGAAATCATGAGCTCAGATTTAAGCGACAGTGCACAGAGATATCAGGAAATACAGACGGAAGCAAATAATAGCACCGTATTAAGTTACACTATGTTTGGGATAAGCTTTGCTCTGATTCTTGTAATCATTGTTTTATTCAGTTACGAAATAACAAGGCCCATTACGAAGCTTTCTTCTTATGCCAAGGAAGTTTCGGAAGGTAACTTTGAAGTGGATATTACAGAAGAAGGCACCAGCAGTGAGATCCGGGTCCTTTACCGCGCTTTTAGTAAGATGACTAAGAGCATCCGGGAATATATTGATGAATTAAAGGAAAAGGAAAGACTGGAACGTGTTCTGATTCAGGAAAAGTATGATAACCTGAAAATGAAGAATGCTTTACATGAAGCGGAGCTTCTTGCCCTCCAGTCCCAGGTAAATCCTCATTTTATCTTTAACTCTATCAATATCGGAGCCAAAGTTGCCATGCTCCAGGGTGATAGTGTGACCTGTGAATACCTGGAGAATTTTGCGGATATCTTTCGTTACAACCTAAAAGGCCTTGATTATAATGCTACTTTATCAGAAGAAGTAAATAATGTTTCCTCCTATATGAGCCTCTTAACAACCCGCTTCGGAGATTTTGTAACCTTTCATATGGACATACCGGATGACCCTGATATATTAGAATTTAAGATGCCCAGAATGACACTGCAGCCTCTGACGGAAAACGCCTATATCCATGGTCTCAGCAAATTGGAAGAGGGCGGACGGATTGAGCTTAAGGTTGTAAAAGAAAAAAGCCGGGTAGTTATTGAAGTTTCAAACTCAGGTGATCATTTTCCGAAAGAAGCAATTGAGCGGATTCTTGGCAGAAGTAAAAAGGTTGAGAAAAGTCATGGACAAAAAGGCCACACCACCGGTATTGGTATGGATAATGTATTAAAGCGTCTAAGATTGTTCTATGATAAGAGAGATGTTATGAATATTGTCAGTAAAGACGGTGTAACAAAGGTTATTCTGCTATTGCCAATTAACAACAAGAGAGAAATGGATACCAAAAAATATGAGAATGCAATATAAGGTGTTAGTGGTAGATGATGAGCCTATTGCTGTAGAATCTGTCATATACATGCTAAACAAGAATTTTGAAGAAATTGAAATATGCGGAAGTGCCAGATCCGGTAAGGATGCCATTGAGAAAGCCTACAATCTGCACCCGGATATCATTGTCATGGACATTAATATGCCGGGTATTAACGGACTGGAAGCCATGAAGCAGATTCGCGCGGTCAATCCCAATGTGCTTATCATTATTATGTCTGCTTTCGACTATTTTGATTATGCGGTAGAGGCACTAAATCTTGGCGTAGTAGAATATCTGCTGAAACCGGTAAAGGAAGTTACCCTGACAGAGACCATGACAAAGGCTCTGGAACAAATTCGGGTTCGGGAAGCAAATATACAGAAGAATCTCGAGCAGCAGGAACGTATGGAGATGATTATTCCGGTACTGGAGACCGGCTTTATGAATTCCCTCTGCCTTTATTCCGGGAGCAGCGAAGAACTGAAAAATTACTGCCAGTTATTTGGGTTTATAAATGGCGGCGGCTATGTTATGGCTCTGGAATTCGGCCAGAAAAAAAGCCATAAGATTGAGAATAAGATAGGCGCCGGTGTATATGGTGAAAAAATGTACGGGGAGTATAAGAAGATAATACAGTCAAGGCTAAAAGCTATTGTTGGACCTATTATGCTAAACCGCATTATCGTCTATGTTTTTGAAGAAAATAAAGCTCAGGATTATGAACAGAAAAGCCATTCCGTAGAAGAAGCGGGCAGAATTCTGGAAAGAGCGGTAAGAATATACCCTGATATTTTTATTGGCATCGGACGATATTATGATAATATTGAAGAGGCGAAAAAGTCTTATCAGGAATCTTTATTTGCTCTGGGTGTTCTGACCAGTGATAAAGAGGGAGAAGAAGCTCAGATTCTGCATGTGGACGATATTCTGGAAAGAATTGAATACACAGACAGCGATTATGAAGATGAACTGGAAGAAATCTGCCTTCATGCCGCCGAACAGGAAGAAAACGAATTGACCGCCTTATTCCATGAGGTATTCGGCAGAATGTCAAGGGATAATTCGATGACCTTTGAAGTAGTAAAGAACAGCATGATAGGACTGGTAACAAGCTTTGCCTCCAGATGGAAAAGTGCTGTCGGAAATTACTATGACGTCTTAAAAGATATAATAGGAACAGAAGACAAAGACAGACTTTATTCCATTGTCAGAAACTTTCTTGAAAGAACCGCCGGAAGGATTCAGGAAGGCCGAAAGATAAAGGTAAATTCTATCATTGATAAAGCCAACAAATACATGCAGCAGAACTTTGCCAGAGAAATATCTCTGGAAGAAGTAGCAAGGGAAGTGAACTTAAGCCCTTATTATTTCAGCCGCTTTTATAAAGAAGAGACGGGGGTGAACTTTAGCGACCGCCTTACGGAAATCCGCATGGAGACCGCAAAAGAGCTTTTAAAGAAAGATGAATACACTATTAAGGATGTATGCTATATGACAGGCTATACCGAACCAAATTACTTTTCTAAAATATTTAAGAAAGTTACCGGGGCTACCCCTACGGAGTACAAAAGATTATTTGGCAATTAGCAGTACTTGATGTATTGAAGAAGGCATGAATTGAAAGAAGAGGAGGAAGTATGCAAAGAAGCTTACTTACAAAAGTTACAGCATTGGGGCTGACATTCGTCTTTCTGTTTTTAAGCGTGGGGTGCGAAAAAAAAGAAGACAGAAGAGAAATACCAAAAGAAGACAAAAGGATGGTAGTGGGATTCTCCCTTGGAACACTAATGGAAGACCGCTGGATCAGGGACCGGGATATCTTTATCTCAAAAGCAGAGCAGGAAAACATTGAAGTCATTGTCAATAACGCCAACAAAGATTCCGATTTACAGTACCAGCAGGTAAAAACCATGTTAAATCAGGGAATTGACGTTCTGGTCATTGCACCGAATGACTGCAATACAGAAGCCAGATGCGTAAAAGCCGCAAAGGAAAAGAAGGTTCCCGTCATATCCTATGACCGGTTGGTATCCAACAGTAACGTAGATGTCTATATATCCTTTGACAATTATCAGGTAGGGCAGATTATGGCCGAATACCTGACGAAGAATGTACCAAAGGGCGGCTATATTATCATAGGCGGCTCGGAAAATGACAGTAACAGCAAGATGCTTTATGATGGAGCCATGAAGGTATTGGACCCCTATATCGAAAGGGGTGATATCAAAATTCTGGACAAGACCTGGATTGACGGCTGGATCAGGGAAAGTGCCTATGACTTTATGCGCAAGGATTTAAAGACCTATAAGGACGACGTTAAAGCTGTTATCTGCGGCAATGATTCCCTGGCCTGGGGCGCAATTGACGCATTATCGGAAGCCCAGATTGCGGAGAAAGTTCAGGTAACCGGACAAGATGCAGACCTGGTGGCCTGCCAGAGAATTGTAACCGGCAAGCAGGCACTGACGGTTTACAAACCTATCAAAGATTTGGTGGAAAAGACCGTTGAAGTATGTATGCAGCTATATAAAGGCGAAAAGATAAAAACTGATAATTATCTCAATGACGGCACCTACGATGTTCCTTATATCTTTATTGGAGTACAGGCAGTTACCAAAGATAATATCAATGATACGGTAATTAAGGACGGGTTCCACCTGTATGAGGATGTATATCAGACAGAATAAAAATGCACAAGGCTGCATAATATAATAATAAGCGAAAAAAGGCTGAGAATTCAGCCTTTTTTCTTTGTGCATTCACCAGGAATTCACCAGGACAAGGATTGTATTCTGAACTGCAATATTTTGCGCTATGTTTTTTTGAGCGCAATATTTTACTCTTGACAAATAATGGAAGTGTAATCAGCGCAATAAAGTAATATTACACAACAATTCAGTTCATTGTTATTTTTTTTTGTATATTGTAACATATAGGTGTAACAAATAGAGCAGAGCTTGTCATCAGCATAGATTTGAGGCGTACTGGAGAAGCAATGGATGCTGTATGGTAAGCGAAAGCAAAAACTATGAAAAAAAGAAGGGCGGAATTTATTTATGAAAAAAATGATAGCAGTGCTGTTGTGCCTTATGATGGTAGTGTCACTGGCAGGGTGTGGCACCAAAGACAGTTCAGGCAGCAAAGGCGGAAAAGTTGATGTAGGTATCGTACTTCCTACAAAGGATGAACCCAGATGGTTACAGGACAAGGCAAAATTCGAAGAGGTTATAAAGAGTTCCAATAAATCCGTAGAAGTTTTATTCAGCCAGGGTTCCTCAGCTAATGAGAAAACAAACGTTGAAACATTAATCAATAAAGGAATCAAAGTATTAATTATCTGTGCACAGGATGCTGCAGCTGCAGCAGAAACTGTTAAAGAAGCAAAAGATGCCGGTATAACAGTTATCGCATACGACAGATTAATCACAGGAACCGATGCAGTTGATTATTATGTAACTTTCGACAGCTTAGCAGTTGGTGCTGCAATGGGTCAGTATCTTGTTGACAATGCAACAGGCACAGGAAATCCTCTTTATCTGTATGCAGGAGCTGCAACTGATAACAACGCTTTCCTTTTCTTCCAGGGTGCATGGAACATATTACAGCCTAAGATTGCTGACGGAACATTCGTAATCAAGAATTCTTCTGAAGCTGTTGGCTTACAGGGAACAAAAGATCTGTCACATGAGCAGTTAGCATCTATTATCGGACAGGTAACAACCAACTGGGATTTCAATGAAGCAAAATCCAAAGCAGAAGCTCATTTAACAGCAGTTACCGCAGCTGATAAGGGTAAATGCTACGTATTAGCTCCTAATGATGGAACAGCACGTTCTATCGCTGATGTATTCGCAGCAGACGCAGACGTTTCTCAGTACTTCATTACCGGTCAGGATTCTGAAAAAGCTTCCGTTCAATACGTAATCGACGGAAAACAGTCCATGACAGTATTTAAAGATACACGTACACTTGCAACAGACGCTATGAACATGGCTATTTCCGTAATCGATGGAAAAACACCTGCAACAGATACAACCTATAACAACGGCAATAAAGATGTTCCTGCTAAACAGACACCTATCGTTGTTGTAACAAAGGATAATGTAAAAGCAGCATTAATTGATTCCGGATACTATCAGGCATCTGATTTTACAGGATTAAACTAATTAACTAAGAAACCGGCTAAAAGGGCAAGTCAGAAAGGGAACGCCTGAACGAGTGACCTGCCCTTTTACCGGTTAATTTCATGAAATACGATAAACAGCGAAAGTATAGACTATGAAAAATAGAAAAGAAAGATGGGTGAAAGAATGAGTGACTATATTTTAGAAATGCGGAATATTGTCAAAGAATTTCCCGGTGTAAAAGCTTTGAGCAATGTTAACTTCAAGGTAAAACGCGGAGAAATTCATTGCCTTGTCGGGGAAAACGGAGCCGGCAAGTCCACCCTCATGAAGGTATTATCAGGGGTATACCCCTTCGGCACCTATGGCGGTGATATCGTTTATAACGGAGATATTGTACAGTTTAAATCCATAGCAGACAGTGAAACTGCGGGAATAGCAATTATTTATCAGGAGCTCGCATTAATTCCTGAACTTAGTGTATATGAGAATATTTACTTTGGACATGAAATCATGGAAGGAAGGTTAATTAACTGGAACCAGACTATTGTTGAAGCAAGTAAAATGCTCAAAAAGGTAAGGTTAAATATTAATCCTTCTACTAAAATAAAAGATTTAGGTGTTGGTAACAGACAGCTCATAGAAATAGCGAAAGCTTTGAGTAAGAATGTAAAACTCTTAATTCTGGATGAACCAACAGCAGCCTTAAATGAAGACGACAGCGCCAATCTTCTTGACCTGTTAAGAGAATTAAAAGAGCAGGGCGTTACCAGTATTATGATATCCCATAAGCTGAAAGAAATTGTATCCATAGCGGATACCGTCACCGTATTAAGAGATGGTTCCACTATTTGTTCCATTGATGCAAAGGAACAGACGATTACGGAGCAGGATATTATCAAATACATGGTAGGAAGAGAAATAGAAAATATTTATCCTAAAAGAGAGAAATATCAGGGAGGAGACGTTTGTCTTGAAGTTAAAAACTGGACAGTAACTGACCAGGAAGCAGGCAGAGAAATCCTTCATGATGTTAATATAAAAGTCCGTAAAGGTGAGATTGTAGGCATTGCAGGACTTATGGGTGCCGGCAGAACCGAATTCGCCTTAAGTATCTTCGGAAATACTCCCGGCTATAAGATAACAAGCGGACAGGTATTAGTAAACGGAAAAGAAAAGCAGTTAAAACATCCCCGGGAAGCCATGGATGCAGGCATTGCTTATGTAACAGAAGACAGAAAAGGAAATGGACTGGTTCTTATCCAGGACATCAAATATAACACCACCATTGCAAATCTTGATAAATTAACAGAAGGTCTTGTCATTAACGAAAACGAAGAGATTACCGTTGCAAATGATCTTAAGAAATCCATTGGTATCAAGGCACCTTCCATTAAACAATACGTCGGAAACTTAAGCGGTGGTAATCAGCAGAAGGTTTCTCTGGCTAAATGGCTCTTTGTCGGCCCTAAGGTATTAATCCTTGATGAGCCCACAAGAGGTATTGATGTAGGCGCTAAATTCGAAATCTATTCCTTGATGAATCGTTTAGTTGAAGAGGGTATGAGCATCATCATGATTTCTTCTGAGCTTCTTGAGGTACTTGGTATGAGTGATCGAATCTATGTAATGTCAGCAGGTACCATTACGGGGGAAGTATTGGCAGAGGAAGCAACAGAACAGAATATCATGGCAATGGCTACAAGAGCATAGTAGGAAAAATAAAAAACATTTTTACTACACAAATTTATGCAGGCATCTAAATTAGCGGATTGTCAGCAAGATGGAGGATTAGTATGAACGAAAACAGCAAGACTAAGATGTCCCTTGGTACAGAGATTGTTACCATGCTGAAAAGCAATATGAGGGATTATGCCATGTATATCGCTTTAGTTGTAATTTTTATTTTCTTTGGAATCAAGACCAGCGGATTATTTTTATCATCCAGAAATTTATCAGACTTAATCAATCAGACAGGTTACGTGGCAGTACTTGCCATCGGTATGACCATTATCCTTATTATTAAACACATTGACTTATCCGTTGGATATGTGGCAGGTTTCCTCGGTGCTGTTTCAGCCATTCTGTTAAAAACAGGGTTGAATGTATGGTTAGTAATTCCCATCATTATGTGCCTCGGTATCGTAGTTGGTATCTATCAGGGATTCTTAGTATCCAAAATAGGTGTTCCTGCCTTTGTTACCACACTGGCCGGCATGTTTATCTTTAGAGGTCTTCTCTCCTTAGTAACACAGGGAACCGGAACTATTATCGTATCCGATAAGACTTTTAAATCACTTTCCAATGGATTTATACCGGATCCTTTTACCGGTGCAGGTTTTCACGTTTTAACTATACTTATTGGTATTGTTGCTGTAGTTCTTATGACTTACAGTCAGATTAAGTCCAGAAAAAATATGCAGAAATACAATTTCCAGGTAAGTTCCACTCCGATATTTTTCTTTAAGATTGCATTTATAACTTTAATTATCATTGTTATTTTTTCCATCCTTGCAGGATATAAGGGTGTTCCCTGGACAGCTGTTATCGTTGGAACCGTTTTATTTATCTATAATTTCATGTTGAACAAAACAAAACTCGGCAGATATATTTACGGTATCGGCGGAAATGCAGAAGCCGCAGAGCTATCCGGTATAAATGTTAAGAAAATTACTTTCTTTGCTTTTGCTTCCATGAGTATGTTAGCAGCTTTAGCAGGAATGCTTTATACCTCAAGACTTTCCTCCGCAACTCCCCAGGCCGGACTTGGCTTCGAGCTTGATGCCATCGCTTCTTCTTACATCGGCGGTGTATCCGTTAACGGTGGTATTGGTAGAGTAACCAATACAATAATCGGTGCCCTGGTTATCATGTCTCTTACTAATGGTATGAACCTTATGGGTGTTGATATTTCCTATCAGTACATTGTAAAGGGCGCTATCTTTATCTTAGCCGTTGCTTTTGACGTAAGAACAAGAGCCAGAAGAAAATAAGTGAATACCCTTTTATTTTAAGATGAATAGATAAAACAAAGAGGAAGACTGCAGGATCATTTAACAATCGGCAGCCTTCTTTTTATGTTAAAATTAGTTCCAATTTATACAAGAAGCATGCTATAATAGGTGCAGTAAGTATTTAAAGGAAATGGAAGTGTCATATATGGTTATTTCAGTGGTTTGGTGGATAATGGCTGCAATCTTTTTTGTCGGTGCAATCCTTGCATACAGAAGTAAAAAGCCGGTCAGCATCTATTCTAACATCAAGGCGCCAGATATAGAGAAAATTACCGACTTAAAAGCTTATAACAAGGCAGTCGGAAAGCTAATAGCCGGATATGCTCTGCTTCAAGCTGTGACAGGAATACTGCTTCTCGGCTCGAACAAAAAAACAATGGAATTACTGACAGTTTTTTCTACATTCTTCGGAGCCGTTCTTACGATGATCTTATATGAGGCGGTAATTGCAGAAAAGTATATTAAAAAGGATGGAAAACACCGATGAGAAGCAGAGAAGAAGTCATTCACTATTGTATGACCTTTAAAGATGTATATGAAGATTATCCTTTCCATGATGAGAACTGGACCATTATGCGCTGCAAAGATAATAAGAAAATATTTGCCTGCATCTATCAGCGCGGTGAAGATATCTGGGTGAATATCAAAGCTTCACCGGAGTGGATTGATTTTTGGAGAAATGCATGGCCTTCTGTTATTCCTGCTTACCATATGAATAAGAACCATTGGAATTCTCTTATTTTAAACGGTGTAATTCCGGAACAAGATATTAAGCGAATGATTGCAGAAAGTTATGACTTGGTAAAACCAAAACAGAAAGTTAATCACAAAAGTTTGAAGGAATAATAAAAAACTATTAAAATCTGTATAGTCTATTTCTAAAAAAGATTTAAAATTTAACTTGACAATCATATCCAAATTACATATACTTAAATAAATTAAAGCGTTAAACCGATGAACAAGAGAAGTAGGTAATGATGTGCCTTACAGAGAGCGGCTTACTGGTGGAAGAGCGGCAGTGCAATAATTACTGAATGGACTTGTGAGGGTGACTCGAACACAGTGAAGCTCTGTAAGTAGACGTCAACGGGAACCTCAACCGTTATCAGCGAGGTGTATATGATTGTATACAAACAGAGCGGATGCAATAGCATCAATATGGGTGGTACCGCAGAGAGTAGTCTTTGTCCCTTAAGATTTAGGGATGGAGGCTTTTTTTATTGCTCTTTTTTATAAAAATCGTCCGGCTCCGTTAATCCCTCATTCAGATTCCTTATTATCGTTTTTCCATGAAAGGGAGGTACTTATGGTTACAAGTTATGAAGAGGTTTCAAAGT
Organism: Bacillota bacterium; assembly: GCA_023450835.1. GTDB lineage: Bacteria > Bacillota > Clostridia > Lachnospirales > Lachnospiraceae > Anaerocolumna. Next base: position 50,090 of record JAEXGM010000264.1, read on the forward strand.
ATGAAACAGATTACAGCTTTATTCCTGTATGCAGGGAGATATTTTCAGATATGCTGACTCCCATTCTGCTCCTGAAAAGATTCGCTAACACAGGGGATAACTACTTTCTCTTAGAGAGTGTTGAAGGAGGAGAACATTTTGGAAGATACTCCTTTTTAGGGATGCATCCTTCCCTGCGGTTATACGCGAAAGATGGCAAGACAGTGAAAATGACAAATAAGGAAGAGCAGACACTGTCCGCAGCACCGGTCGAAGCACTTCGAAATCTTTTAAAAGAATACAAATCTCCTAAAATATCTGGAATGCCCACCTTCACCGGCGGATTGGTAGGTTACTTTTCCTACGAAATGATTGGCTATGCGGAGCCAAAACTAAGATTAAAGCAGAGTAATTTTCATGATTATGATCTATCCCTTTTTGATAAACTAGTGGTGTTCGACCATCTAAGACAAAAAATAATGGTCATTGCCAATTACAGAGCAGCAGATGGAATAAAAGGATATGAACAGGCAGTAAAAGATATTGATACTATGATAGCCCGTATATTTGACAATTCGCCTCTGCCGGACCTGGCACCGGAAATAATCGGAGAGTTTACCTGCAATACTTCAAAGGATAAATACTCTGAAATGGTGGAAAGAACCAGGCAGTATATCCGGGAAGGAGACATCTTTCAAGGAGTTATTTCCAGAAGGTTTGAAGCAGAATATAAGGGAAGCCTTCTAAATGCTTACCGGATTCTTCGTACTACCAATCCTTCCCCATATATGTATTTTATACAATGTGAAGATTTGCAGATTGCCGGAGCATCACCGGAGACCATGATTAAACTGGAGAACGGAAAGCTGACGACCTTCCCGGTTGCAGGTACCAGGCCAAGAGGTAAGACAAGAGAAGAAGATAGCCATCTGGAAGAGGAACTTTTACAAGACGAAAAAGAATTATCCGAGCACAATATGCTCGTTGATCTGGCAAGAAATGATGTGGGACGCATTGCAGAGTATGGAAGCGTAATAGTGGAAGAATATATGAAGATACACCGATTCTCCAAGGTAATGCATATTGCTTCCGTTGTAAGCGGAGCATTACGTGAGGATAAAGACGGCTGTGATACCATCAGCGCCTTGCTGCCCGCCGGCACTTTATCCGGAGCACCAAAGTTTCGGGCCTGTGAAATTATAGATGAGCTGGAGAAGGATGCCAGAGGCATATACGGAGGTGCTATCGGATACCTTGATTTCTCCGGTAATCTGGACTTTTGCATCGCCATACGTACGGCAGTAAAAAAAGGAGATACCATATACGTTCAGGCAGGCGCCGGTATTGTAGCGGATAGTATACCGGAGAATGAATACGAAGAATGTGCCAACAAAGCCATGGCAGTCATTGATGCGGTAAAGAGAGCAGGGGAGGTAAAGGACTATGATATTACTCATTGACAATTATGACAGCTTTTCCTACAATCTGGTGCAATTAATCGGAAGCATTTTGAAGGATAAGTCTACTATAGAGAAGAAGAATCCGGAAGAAATCCTGGTTATCCGTAACGATGAGATGACTGTAAAGGATATTAAGGAACTTAACCCTTCCCATATTATTCTCTCTCCGGGTCCTGGCAGACCTGCTGATGCCGGAATCTGTGAAGAGGCAGTAAAAATATTAAAAGGAAGCTTTCCAATCCTGGGAGTGTGCCTGGGACACCAGGGCATCTGTGAAGCTTTCGGCGGAGTTATTACTTATGCCAATACTCTGATGCACGGCAAACAGAGCCAGGTGAAGCTTGACATCTTAAGCCCCCTGTTTAAGGGTCTTAAGGAGGAAGTAATGGTCGGAAGATATCACTCCCTGGCAGCCGAGCAGAATAGTCTGCCGGATGAACTTACAGTCATTGCAACAGCCTCCGATGGAGATATTATGGCTGTAAAGCATAAAGACTACGACATATACGGCGTACAGTTCCACCCGGAATCCGTTCTTACACCAAGCGGACGAAAGATGATGGAGAATTTCTTAAGCATCTAAGCCCAGCTTTTTATGTTTAGTTTAAATATAAAAAGCTGAGGGAAGTCGTGTTTAAAAAGATAGTTTTTCAACTATGCATTCAGAGATACCAAACTAAAGATTTGATATTTTTAAAAGGGGTCCGGTAAAAAAACAGCTTTTTCAACTATTTATTTAGGAATATCAAATCAGAGAATTGATATTCGCGAAAGGAGTCAGGATGATTAAAGAAGCCATTTATCAACTTACCAATAAGGAAAATCTGTCCTATGAAATGGCAGAAGGTGTTATGGATGAAATTATGAGCGGAGAAGCTTCTGATATTCATATAGGAGCATACCTTACGGCTTTGCGCATGAAAGGAGAAACCATTGAAGAGATAACCGGCAGTGCGGCAGGCATGAGAAAGCACTGTGTCAGGCTTCTCCACAACATGGATGTTCTCGAGATAGTGGGAACCGGCGGCGATGAGGCCTATACCTTTAATATTTCCACAACCTCCGCACTTGTAGTATCCGCGGCAGGTATTCCCGTTGCCAAGCACGGAAACCGCAGTGTTTCCAGTAAATGCGGCGCGGCAGACGTACTGGAGGCACTGGGAGTGAATATTATGATAAGTCCTGCAAAAAGCGCGGAAATACTTTCTGAAACCGGTATTTGCTTTATGTTTGCCCAAACTTATCATACGGCCATGAAATATGTTGCTCCGGTGAGAAAAGAACTGGGTATCCGTACAATCTTTAATATCCTTGGCCCTCTGTCCAATCCCGCCGGTGCCAATATGCAGCTATTGGGAGTGTTTGATGAAAAACTTGTCGAACCTCTGGCCCAGGTATTAAACAATCTGGGTGTAAAACGTGCAATGGTAGTACACGGCAGAGACGGAATCGATGAGATATCTTTAAGTGCGGAGACCTTCTGCTGTGAGATAAGAGACGGTGAACTTACCACTTATACAATAACCCCTGAGCAGTTTGGCCTGAAAAAGTGTTTAAAAGAGGACCTGGTAGGCGGAGGACCGGAGGAAAATGCCGCAATTACAAGGCAAATTCTCTCCGGTGAGAAAGGGTCCAAAAGGGACGCTGTACTCTTAAATGCAGCGGCTTGCATTTATCTTGTAAAAGACAATGTCACTTTGAAAGAGGCAGTAGAAATTGCAGAAGAAACCATAGACAGCAAAAAAGCCTTAAAACAGCTGGATACCTTTATTAATCTCTCCAACGAATAGTCCAGAAAGGAAAAAGAATGATTCTTGATACCATCGTGGCAGCAACAAGAATAAGAATTGAAAAGGATAAACAGGAAATCCCCCCGGAAACCATGAAAGAGCTGGCACTTAAGAGTCCCCCATCTAAAAACTTTCCATTTGAAGAGGCTCTTAGAGAGAAAGATATCCACTTTATCTGTGAAGTGAAGAAAGCTTCCCCTTCCAAAGGAGTTATCGCAGCGGATTTCCCTTATCTTGCTATAGCAAAAGAATACGAAGAAGCCGGTGCAAGCTGTATCTCCGTATTGACAGAGCCTGATTTTTTTCAGGGAAAGGATGCTTATTTAACGGAAATTAGAAGGAAAGTTACTATTCCGTTGCTGCGCAAAGACTTTATTCTGGAGCCATATCAGATATATCAGGCAAAAGTTATCGGAGCTGATGCCATTCTCTTGATATGTTCCATCTTAAACGATAAACAGCTTACAGAGTATCTCGACCTTTGTAGGCAACTAGGCCTATCTGCTCTGGTGGAAACTCACGATAAAGAGGAGGTAAAAAGAGCTGTAAGTGCCGGTGCATCCATCATTGGGGTAAATAACCGAAATTTAAAGACTTTTGAAGTAGATGTAGCTTTAAGCCTTACTTTAAGAAAACTTGTACCGGACAACATTCTATTTGTTGCTGAAAGCGGAATAAAAACGGCAGAGGATATTTGCAAATTAAAAGAAAGCGGAGTAAATGCAGTACTTATCGGTGAGACTTTTATGAGAAGTCCGGATAAGAAACAGATGCTGGCAGAATTAAGAGGTGAATCTATCAATGGCAAAGGTTAAAATCTGCGGGCTTACCAGAGAAGAAGACATAGAGATGGTAAACCGTTATCAGCCGGATTATATCGGCTTCGTCTTTGCAGACAGTAAACGGAAAGTTACAAAAGAAGATGCTGCCAGATTAAAAAAACTTCTGGATACAAATATACAGGCGGTAGGAGTTTTCGTTAATGCGGCAATTACGGATATTCTGGAGCTTTGCAGGGAAAATATTATCGATGTGATACAGCTCCATGGTGACGAAGAGGAAGATTATATACAAACACTTAAGAAAAATCTGCCCAATCCCATTATAAAAGCTGTCAGACCCATATCAAAAGAAGATATTGAAAAAGAGCTTGCCTTGTCCGCGGATTATCTCCTTGCCGATACCTATATAAAAGGGCAGTACGGCGGCAGCGGAAAAACCTTTGACTGGAGCATCCTTCCGGCAAATGCAGAAAAAATCTTTCTGGCAGGTGGCTTAAACACTGGTAATGCAGAAGAAGCTATATTGACCTGCAACCCATACTGTGTGGATATCAGTAGCGGAGTAGAAACAGACGGACTGAAGGATGCTGCCAAAGTCAAAGCATTTATAGATATTGTAAGGAATGTAACTCACAATTTATAAATCAAAGCCGAGCAATAGCATCAACTTTTTTCCAAATGTATATGTCAAAATGTACATGGATTTCATATAGAACAAACTCACGGAATTTTAAATAAATTATCGTTACAAAAGGCTGAGAGGAAAAAAATAAGAAAGGAAGCCATAGGAATTCTTTCAGCTTGTTATATGGCGGTACCATGAAGGTTGGTACCTGATGATGATCATGAAAAAAGGCAGATTTTTAGATTATGGAGGCCAATATGTGCCGGAAACCCTGATGAATGCAGTAAATGAACTGGAAGAGGCTTATGAGCATTACAAAAACAATCCTGAATTTTCAGCAGAGCTTGAGGAGCTATACCGGAATTATGCCGGAAGGCCTTCCCTGCTGTATTATGCGGAAAAGATGAGTAAGGATTTAGGCGGAGCTAAGATTTACTTAAAAAGAGAAGATTTAAACCATACCGGCTCCCATAAGATTAACAATGTATTAGGTCAGGTCCTGCTAGCCAAGAAAATGGGAAAGAAAAGGGTTATTGCAGAAACCGGTGCCGGGCAGCACGGTGTGGCAACTGCTACGGCAGCTGCACTTATGGGCCTGGAATGTGAAATCTTTATGGGAAAAGAAGATACGGACAGACAGGTCCTAAACGTATACCGTATGGAACTCTTAGGCGCTAAGGTCCACCCGGTGGAAAGCGGTACCCAGACCTTAAAGGATGCGGTAAATGAGACCATGCGGGAATGGACAAAAAGAGTGGAAGATACCCACTATGTGCTTGGTTCCGTTATGGGACCTCACCCTTTCCCCACTATAGTCAGAGATTTTCAGAAAATAATCGGTAAAGAAATAAAAGAGCAATTAAAAGAAAAGGAAGGAAGGCTTCCCGATGCCGTCATTGCCTGCGTGGGCGGCGGAAGCAATGCAATGGGGGCCTTTTATGAGTTTATCGAGGATGCATCCGTTCAGCTTATCGGCTGTGAAGCTGCCGGTCTCGGTGTGGATAATCCGAAAAATGCGGCTACCATAGCGAATGGCACGGAAGGAATCTTTCACGGTATGAAGTCCTTGTTCTGTCAGGATGAATACGGACAGATTGCTCCCGTATATTCCATCTCTGCCGGGCTTGATTATCCGGGAATAGGTCCGGAACACGCAATGCTATATAAGACCGGCAGGGCTTCTTATGTGCCGATTACTGATGAAGAAGCCGTTAGAGCATTTGAATACCTCTCCAGAACAGAGGGAATTATTCCTGCCATTGAAAGTGCCCATGCCGTAGCTTACGCAAGAATGCTGGCACCCCAGATGGATAAGGACAAAATCATCGTAATTAATATATCCGGCCGGGGCGATAAGGATGTAGCCGCAATTGCAAGATACAGGGGGATTAATATCTATGAATAGAATAAAAGAGGCATTTTCAAACGGCAAAGCTTTTATAAGCTTTGTAACCGGCGGTGACCCGGACTTAGGTACAACCAAAGAACTTATACTTGCAATGGAAGAGGCAGGTGCCGACTTAATTGAAATCGGCATTCCCTTTTCCGACCCCATAGCGGAAGGAGCTGTTATTCAGGAAGCAAACGAAAGAGCTTTGTCTTCCGGCTGTACAACGGATAAGCTTTTTGATGCTATAAAAGAAATCAGAGAAAGAGTAAGCGTTCCACTGGTATTTCTTACTTACATTAACCCGATTTATACTTATGGAAAAGAACGCTTTTTCAAAAGATGTGTGGAATGCGGCATAGACGGACTTATTGTCCCAGACCTTCCCTTTGAAGAAAAGGAGGAACTTGCTAAAGAGAGCAAGAGCTATCAGGTTAACTTAATTTCTCTGATAGCTCCTACCTCAAATGCAAGAATACGCATGATTGCCGGTCAGGCAGAAGGTTTTATCTACTGCGTTTCATCCCTTGGAGTAACCGGTGTGCGAACAGACATCCAGACGGATATCACCTCTATGATATCCATGGTCCGTGAAGTTACAGACACCCCCTGCGCAGTTGGCTTTGGCATCTCAACACCGGACCAGGCAAAGAAATTCGCTGCTATTTCCGATGGAGCAATCGTTGGCAGTGCTATTGTAAGGCTGGTTGCACAATACGGAAAAGAAAGCATTGAACCGGTAAAGGCATATGTAAAGGAAATGAAGGCAGCGGTGACTAAAGCATAAAATGCTTCACCAGCTGTTGGAGACCGGCAGATGACCAAGCTTTAAAATAAACCTCCTGGTCATCGTCCGTTCACCGACCCATCTTTGTTTTCCTATGACTAATGCCCTCTGTGTTTGTTTTTTCTTTTTTGTTCATGCAATAGGAACCGGCGGTTTTCTTCCTCTTCCTTTTGCTGACGGGAATGGCTTTTCCGAACTGTTTTATTTTCTTCTTGCATAAGCTTAAAAGCCTGCTTTGCTTTTGATGAAAATCCGCTGCTCTGAAGTTCTTTATTAATCATACGCTTCAGACGTTTGGGATTCACATGGCTTTCAGGCTTTCTTTCTGTTTCCATGGAAGGGCTAAACCGAAACTCACTGTAATTTTTTAAAAGAAAGGCATATACCTCATAATCCTTTGGCTCTGTGCCAAAAATAATTCTGCTGACTTCATATTTGCCGCAGTTTTCCCGTTCATAAATTCCCAACCAGAAAGGGTCTTCAAAATAGACAGTAAGCTTTGATACAGTCGTATCCATAATAATTCCTCCTTTTGTTTGTTTCACAAAGAACGGACAACCAAGGAGGCAGGTTACTGACAGCATATGCTGCGCCCGGACTACCGACCGGGACTGTGTTTTTATCTTTGCATAATGGGATTATACAATAAAGCTGTCACAAATGCCATAACATATCACATCAAAGGCGCTGCAAAAGCATGGAAGAAAAGATGTTGAAAGACCGTATGACAATTTCAAATGTGATAAAGTTACAGTTATATTTTCTGACTTGGGTATACTAACAGCAATGAGTAACAAAATGCTTAGGAGGAAATTGTATATGCTTGATTTTTTAAAAAAGACAGAGGTAACATCCATTCATGTAAATGATATCGGGAGCCTGTTAGGAAGGATAGAACTATTTGACATCAGAGAACCCTATGAGTTTAGTTCCGGCAGCATCAAAACTGCCAAAAACATTCCAATGGACAAGCTGTTGGATACTCCGGAGAAATTTATGGATAAAGAGAAAGAATACTATATTATCTGTCAATCCGGAGGCAGAAGTATGGCTGCTACGAAAGCGCTAAAAAGAGCAGGTTACAATGTAATCAATGTATCGGGAGGTGTGGGAGCTTATATTGGAATATAATTTCCGGTAAGTTTGACCGAATACATTAAATTGGGGGATAAAAATAACAGTATAGCAGACCCGCAATATTATAATACCTGGGCCTTTATACTGTTATTTATATCCAGGATCACCTGGATACATATCTTTCATTGTCAGGGTCCATATAGACAGGATTCCTTTTACTGAAACTCAGAAAATTGGCAGCCAGCATACCGCTGTATAAAGCGCCCTGCATCCATCCATGTTTAGAAGAAGTATGTTCTCCTGCAAAAAATATATGGTTATTATATTCTGGCAGCAAGCTATCATAAGCAAAATTCAAGAGCTGCCCCGGCAGGTTTGAAGAAAAAGCACCCTTTGCAAAGGGCTCTTCATTCCAGTTTATCGTCTTGTGCCCATCTACTAATTTATCTAAATATCCCTGGGGAAGCCCATGAACCTGTTCTATATTTCTCTTGATAAAAGCAAACCGCTGTCTATCTCCAAACGCACCGACCCTTACCGCATCAAGACCAATGTTATATGCAGCGGTTATGACGCCTGGAGTACTGGGAGAACAGTCCACATCTTCCGGGCAAAACAAATGGTCTGTGGGATAGAAAATAGAGCGTATTGGCAGATCCGTTGTAGAAAAGCCTCCGTTCATCCTGCCATAATCCGTATTTTCTTCCCAAAATCTATCCTTGCAGAAAAAGGCTGATTTTAAAGCATTGTAGTAATTTAATTCTCTGATTGCCTGCATTTTCTGATTGCAAAAGAATGGATTGATGTCTACCGTCCGCAACATGGAAAATGGTATTGCACATATAACATAATCGAATTCTTCCATTTGGTCCTTTAAAGACCTGGTATCGTAACGAAGGGCAATGGAATCACCGGAAACCTGATTGATTCCGGTTACATAATGACCAAACTTAATCGTGCAAGTTCCGATAGTGTCCGGGTCCTGTGTATACTCTTTGGGGGCAGGGTTTGTAAGAGAATCATAAAAAGCATATGGCAGATACTCCATACCGCCGGATATCCTGTAAATATTCGTATAATCCAAAGAATATTCCTCATTCAGATTCTCAAAATAATTACTTGCAAGCGAATCCCCTGTCAGTGAATCAACGCTGGCTAAAAGGGTAATAGCAGCCTGGCTTAAGCCCAACCCTTCTAATATCTGGCGGATACTATGATTAATATATGGGTGAAGTTCGGGATTGTAATCAGGAAGTATTTGAAGCAATTCTCTTCTGATATCCGGAGACAGCGCCTTTAGAGGTGATGTGAAAGCATAATCATTTAACACATTCCAAGGAGTACTTTTTTCCACTTCCGTTAAATTGTACAGAGGATAAAGATATTCTTCAATGTTTGCCCCATCCGGGTCTTTTCTTATCCTGGTATTGTGGGAATAGATAAAATTATTTGAGTTGCGTGCAGAAGAGGGAACTGTAATCAGATGAAACAGGTTAATATAATGCCAGGTAGTTCCATGAGATACCGGTATTCTCATAGGCCCTAATTCTCCGTAATATTTTCTGCTCCTGTCAAAATAGTGGGTATAAACCCGTCCTCCTACACGATTATCACTGGCCTCCAGAATTGTAATATCCGCACCTGTTTTACGAAGTTCAAAAGCCGCCGACATACCGGAAAGACCTGCACCGATAATACCGATCTTTACACCTTTAAAATCTCCGTAATCCGCATATGCAGTTATATCCGGAGGCGGATTCAGTAGTTCAATAATATTTTCCAGATCCTCTGGTCTGCCTGCATTGTCTAATGCGTTCGCCAGCATCTGATATCTTTGTGTATCCGTCGGATTAATGACGGGACCTGTCTGAGTATTTGCCATAATACAATTCCTGCTTTTTTGTCTTAGTGTAGTGTATTTTAGAAAAATCAGAAATATTCTTGTTATTGCAGCGGGTCTTATTATATTCATTGAATGCAAAATATACGAAAAGGAATTGTAATCAGAATGTTTCTATTGTATAATCTATTTAAAATTTATTAAATAATTATACATAAAAGGAAGGCTGCAAAACATGAAACTTTTACAGGATAGAATCAGAAGAGACGGCGTCATTAAGAGCGGAAATGTATTAAAGGTGGACAGCTTCTTAAACCATCAGATGGATATAGAATTACTTAATGAAGTTGGTAAGGAATTCAAGCGGATTTTCGAAGAATGTTCCATTAACAAGATACTTACCATAGAAGCTTCCGGTATTGGTATTGCCTGTATTACCGCCCAGTATTTCAAGGTTCCTGTAGTCTTCGCCAAAAAAGCACAGAGTATAAATATAGACGGAGCTGTATATTCTGCAAAAATCGAATCCTTCACCCATAAAAAAACTTACGATGTAATTGTTTCCAAAAAATTTATAAGCCCTGAGGACAAAATCCTTATTATTGACGATTTCCTGGCAAACGGCTGTGCACTGGCCGGACTGGTTGATATTGTACACAGTGCCGGTGCTACAATAGAAGGTATCGGAATAGTAATAGAAAAAGGGTTTCAAAGCGGCGGGGAGTTAATACGTAATATGGGTCTTAAACTTGAGTCCCTGGCTATCGTCGAAAGTATGAATGCCGAAGACGGTTCCATAGAATTTCGCGAATAATAAAATTTAGGAATCCGCTTTTACATGAAGGCGGATTTTTTATGTCTGCACTTTTCAAACTTCTACCTTAATCAGCATTGTAAGCGGATTTACGATATGCCTGCGCCTGAAGTTGCAGGTTCTAAGAAAGGCATGGTTATTAAGATGAAACATATTTTTACCTACATAAAGCCCTATGGCCTTCGGATGTTTATAGGCTTTCTCATAAAGGTCCTGGGAACTTTTATGGACTTAGGATTACCATGGGTATTGGCATATATTATAGATGAAGTGATACCCTTAAAAGAAATCAAGTACATACTTTTATGGGGCATATTAATGCTGCTTTTATCCATAGGCGCCAGGCAATTCAATATCACAGCCAATCGTATGGCTTCCAGAGTGGCAAGTGATACGGTCAAAAGGCTTCGCCACGATTTATTCTTAAAGATAGAGCAGCTATCCGGGGCACAGGTAGACTATATCTCGATTCCCTCCCTGGTATCCAGAATGACTTCCGATACTTACAATATTCATCAGATGGTAGGTATGATGCAGCGTCTTGGTGTGAGAGCGCCAATCATCCTGACAGGCGGAATGATATTGACCTTTACTCTGGAACCTGTTCTTACTCTGGTGTTAGTGGGAATTCTTCCCCTTCTTGGTATTACCGTATATATTGTTTCTAAAAAGGGAATTCCCTTATATGCCAAAAGCCAGTCCTCTGCCGATAAAATGGTTCGGATTGTCCGCGAAAATGTAAACGGCATTCGTGTAATCAAGGCTTTATCTAAGTCAGAACATGAAAAGAACCGTTTTGAGAAATCAAATGAAGAAGTAGTGGGAAATGAATTAAAGGCGGGCTCTACAATGGCAGTTATCAATCCGGTAATGAACCTGTTATTAAACGGCGGACTGACCCTCGTAGTTATAATAGGCGCGTACCGCGTCAATAGCGGCGCCTCGGAAGTCGGCAAGATTGTAGCTTTTCTTTCTTACTTTACCATGATATTGAATGCAATGCTTATGATAACCAGAATCTTTGTTACTACATCAAAGGCCAATGCTTCCGCCAATCGTATCTTTGAAGTTCTTAACATGGAAGAGGATTTAAAGGTGTATGAAGGATTGCCAAGGGAAGAGTCAGGTTCTCATATAGTATTTCATAATGTAAGCTTTTCCTACCCTCAAAGAAAAGAAGAAGAGGGCGAAAAAGAAGAGTCTACAAATGTAGAAAATATAGATTTTAGGATAAAAGCAGGTGAATCCTTAGGAATTATCGGTGCAACAGGTTCCGGAAAAACAACTTTGATAAACCTTCTCTTGCGGTTTTACGACATCGAAGAAGGAGGAATCTACATAAGTAGTAAGAATATAAAAAGTTATTCCCTTAAGGAATTAAGAAGAAAGTTCGGTATAGTATTCCAAAACGATGTTATTTTCGCTGATTCTATCTCCGGCAATATTGGCTTTCATCGAGAACTTTCGAAGGAAAGGATCAGAGAAGCTGCCAAAGATGCTCAGGCAGCAGAATTTATTGAACAGCTTCAAACTGCCGAAAAAGATGGATATGAATACTCTGCGGCAATAAAAGGAGCCAACCTAAGCGGAGGTCAGAAGCAGAGATTACTTATCGCAAGAGCCTTGGCAGCCAATCCTGAAATACTGGTGTTGGACGATTCTTCCAGTGCCTTAGACTATAAGACCGATGC
>JAEXGM010000265.1 GCA_023450835.1 Bacillota bacterium
TCCTCAAGAACTACGCGGTCAATGCCATATTCCCTAAGATTCTCCTTTTCTTCAAGCTTTGAGGCTTCCACTGAAAGGATGGTTCCCACCAGTTCTTTTATTTCCTGCACCAAGGTACTTTCCTGGGGGATTCCGTCTGTAGTCTTTAGCTGGTGAAGTAACTTCTGTACATACTCTTTTAACCGGTCAGAATCTTTGGCGGACAGAATAAATAATTCCTCTTTGTTCCTCTCTTCTCTGAGAAGGGGATTTTCGAAATTTTCCAGTATCATATGTACATTGGTGCCCCCTGCACCAAAGGAGCTTAAGCCGGCTCTTAAGGTTTCTAAGCCTTTTTCGTTCTTGATACCTTTCCAGCCTTTTCGTGTGTCCTGAATATAAAATGGAGTTTCCTTCATTTTTATATTCTTGTTAATGGTACCGGCATGTAAGGAGGGCACCAGTGTCTGGTATTTCATCTGTAAAAGGATTTTAGTAAGCCCGGCCATTCCGGCGGCAGATTCCAGGTGACCGATATTAGATTTAACGGAGCCTATGGCACAATATTCTTTCTTGCCGGTATATTTGCCAAAGGCCTTTGTCAGTCCGTCAATCTCAATAGGGTCTCCAAGAGCTGTTCCTGTTCCGTGTGCCTCCAGATAGCTTATTGTTTCAGGATGAATGCCTGCCCGTTCAATTGCATGAAGCACCGCTTCTTTTTGTGCCGTCGGACTGGGTACGGAATAACCGTTGGTTTTACCGCCATGATTGATATTACTTCCAAGGATAACTCCGTAGATATTATCTTTATCTTCTATGGCTTTAGCCAAGGGCTTAATAAGAACTGCGCCTACTCCCTCCCCCGGAACATATCCATCTCCGCCTTCACCAAAGCTTCTGCACTTTCCTTCACTGGATAAGAAATGTGCGGTAGACAGCACCTTATATTTACTGGGATGCAAAGACAGATTCACGCCTCCTGCAATAGCCATGTCACAATAGCCAAGCTCAATATTTTGGATAGCCATTAAAATAGCAGATAAGGCAGAAGAACACATTGTGTCAAGGGTAATGCTCGGACCGGTCAAATTAAGGCTATAGGATACACGATTTGAAATAGATGCCAGAACTGCGCCGGCATTCACATCATTTCCTTTTAAATTCTCCTCAAGGCCCAATAGCTGATATTCACTGTTCATCGCGCCGACAAATACACCGGTTTTGTAATTCTTAAGAGTCTTCCCTGTATAACCGGCATCTTCTATGACTTCCCAGGCAGTTTGTAAGAACAGCCTTTCCTGTGGATCCATACGCGCCGCTTCTTTGGGTGAAATATGAAAAAATAATGGGTCAAATGCGTCGATATCCTCAAGAAATCCCCCGCTGGTATTCACTTTTTCTTCCAATGACCCGGTTAAATCAGAAGTCCAATGACCGTCTGGAACCCTAGTGATGCAGTCTAAACCTTCACATAAATTCTTCCAGAATTCCATCAAATCAGAAGCCATGGGATAGTGGCCGCTAAGGCCTATTATGGCAAATTGATTATCAGGGGTATTCTTTTGCTTCTCCGTCTGGGGAAGCCCCTTTTTTATCAGGGAAGGCAGGGAGGGTAATTTTTTAGGCTGTCTCTCATCTGATAACTGTATATCCGGTACCTGTGTATCTGCTACCTTCGGTACCAGAAGTTTTTTATCCGCTTCTTTTTCGAGGCTTATTTCCGGATGTTTTTTGTGAAAAATATCCAATACCTCTTTTAAATGATTGCTTAGAAAGTAGCCTGCAAGTTCCTTAATCGTTAAATATTCATAAAACAAAGTTTTTGAGAGTTCACCAAAATCCTCCTCTAAAACCGCTGTTAAATTCATAATTTTAACGGACTCTATTCCGTACCTTGTTAGCTCTTCTTCCGGGTCGATATCCTTTGGTCTCATACCGGTCTCATAAGCTACTGCCTCTATCAGATACTCAAGCATAGTTTTATGAAGTCTGGCGTCTTTATCCGCAGTAACTTCCGCTATTCTCAGGGGCTTAACTGAAATCTCATTCTTTTGAATCTGCTCTGCCTGGTAAGCAGCAGGTGTATTCTTTTTTTCTAAAGGGATGGAGAGACTTTCATAAATCTTTTCCTTATTTCCCTCAAGCACCATTATCTGGGAAGGTTCTGCCTTTAATAAGGTTTCAAGTGCTTCAATGCCGTTTTCATCCGATAGGGGAACCAGTCCCATGGAGTCTTTCAGGAATCTGACCATTTCTTCCGTTATATGCATCCCTCCGTTTTCCCAAAGAGGCCAGTTCACGGACAAGGTTTTTCCATATCGTTTATTTTCGCTGACCAGTTGGTTCCTAAATCTGGCATAGCTGTCCATATAGCTGTTTGCATAGGCATAGTCTGTTTGTCCCACACTGGCAGATATGGCAGCCACAGAGGAACATAACAGGAAGAAATCCAGTTTCTCTGCCTTTAGCAGATTGTCAAGTAGGGATACTCCATATAATTTAGGAGCCAGGACAGCCTTAATGTCGCTTTCTGTCTTATTAATCAGGAAGGAATCTTTCAGTACACCGGAACAATGTATAACACCGTTAATTTCACCCAGTTCCTCTTTTACTTTTATAAGTGCCTCTCTTAAAGCGTGAGCCTCCGTAACATCTGCCTGAATATAGACAACTCCCCTGCTGTACTCTTTAAGCTTGGCAACTTTTCTCTCCATTTCTTCATTCAGCGGGCTTCTTCCAAGTAATGCAAGCCTGCACTCATAGGTCTTAGCCAGATATTTTGCATAAATATAGCCAATACCGCCAAGTCCTCCGGTAATCAGATAGGTTTTTCCTGCTAAAAGTAAGGGGGCTTTTCCTTTAAACTCCTCTTCCATAAGAGGTATTAGCTGGTTTTCATATCTTTTACCCTTTTGATATACGGCTTCTGTTCTATCTGTATCAGCAGTAAATTCCCGATGGATTTCTTCAGCCGACAGTTCTTTGTCATAGGCCACTGTCCTGAATGCTATCAGGGGATTTTCTTTTCTTAATACCGTACCAAAGGCTGCCAGCCCTTCATATTGAGGACTTGGATAGTTCACTGCCTTATACAGAAATAGAATTGTAATTTTGGACTGAATTCTTTCTGCAATGAGTGCTTTGGTAAAGAAGTAAACGGATAGGATATCTTCTTCCACTGTTTTTCGCAGCTGCTCTGTGTCCTCTGCATTGATATCTTTGTTTCCTTGAAACAATACACAGGCAGGCAGCTCTTTTTGTGTCTCTTTTAGCCTTCTTACTAACTTGATGAAATCTTCTTCTCTTCCTTTTCTTACTCTAAATTCATCCCGGCTCTCATCAGATTCTTTTTCACTTTCAAGTACCGTTAGAATGTTTGCAAAGGAACTCTTTAAGTGTTCTGCCGCGACGCTGTCCTTTGCAAAGACTAGAACCGGGGCGTCACCTTTTGAAGAATCTGCGGTTATAGGGCTGCCGGTCAATTCCTTTGTAAAATAGTAATTCTGCTCTTTTTTTACTTCCAAAGCAAGATTAGCTGACTTAAGTACAAATTCACCAAATTCAGCAATGACTTGTCCGTCCTCCTCTAAAAGAAAGATACGGTATTCCTTTCTCTCTGTGTTATGGCCGGCTTCTTCTTTTATATAAACATAACAGTTGTTCTTAAGCTGCCGGTAGAGAATAATATCCGCAGCCGAGTAGGGCAGATATATTTTATGGTCTCTTTTCCCCTTTAGGGTAAAGCCTATTACTGACTGGAAGGCCCCGTCTATTAAAGCTGGGTGAAGGACATAAACATTGGTATCATGAACCCTTGGCTCTAATTCCAGATAGGATAATACCTCTTTTTCACCGGCGTATAATTCTTTGATACACCGGTAATAAGGTCCGTAATGATATCCCCCGGCAGATGGCACTTCTTCGCCGGAATCAGTCTCTATCTTTTCACACCGTTTTATGATTTCTGATACGTTGTAAACTTTAGAATCGGTATCATAGGCTTTTGAAAGTCCCAGCAATCCGTTACAATGGATATTCTTCCTCTCGCCCTCCGTTGAATAAATTTCAAATGCAATATCTTCTTCTCTGGTATACAGTCTGGTATAGATATCCTCTCTGCTCTTTTTGCTGATGAAAGGAAATATCCATTGTATGGAGCCGATTGTTTGTATCTCATATCCCGGGAAAGAAAGCTGAACTGCTTCTAAGATTAATTCCAGATATACAGACCCGGGGAGTATCTTGTTACCCTGTATAACATGGTGGGCAAGATAAGCTTCTGTTCCTGAAAGTTCTTTTTTGTAGCACTGTTCTTCAAAGGTAGACAGGTTCTCATCTATAAAAGGAGCAAGTTTTAAACTGTTATTTACAGGAGATATCATCCCTGTAATTTTTCCCATTTCTCCTACCCAGTAGCTTTCTCTGGCAAAGGGATAACCCGGCACAGGCAGTTTCTCTGGCAGCTCTTCATACAGCAGGTTCCAATCTATGGTTCCGCCCAGTATCCAGATTTCTGCTAACTTTTTAAGATTATCCTGTTCCATCAGACTCTTTAGATAATCCCCGTCAATGAAATCCTTAAGGTATTTATGAAATCCTTCTTTTGATTCCTTCGTATTGCCGGTATAAACTTCCTCCACACTTTTACCTTGCCTGTGCTGCTGCAGCTTATCATAAAGTTCGCCATAGTCTGCGGCAATAACAGCAAGGCGGTATTCCATCTCTTCCCTGCCTTTTTGCAAGGTGTATAGATATCGCTCAAAGTCTGTTTCCGGTTTCTGATCCAGGTGATTCGTTTCCAGGTCCTTTATAATTTTGTCCCTGTACTCCATAAGCCTGACTTCATTCACTGCAGAAAGGAGGAAGATATTATTTCTTTCTTTTCTGTTTCTATATGGTTTTTCTGCCGGTTTACTTATGTATTCCCTGATTAGTGCATGGGCATTGGAACCTCCTGCTCCAAAGGAACTGACAGCCGCGGTCCTTGGTATAGTTCTGCCACTTCGGTCAACGGGCAGCCAGTCCTTAAGCTCCTGCTGGATATAAAAGGGCGTAGTTTTAAAATCTATATTAGGATTGGTCACTTGCGAGAATAAACTGGGAACCAGCTTCTTATACTTCATTTGCAATAAAACTTTTGTTACCGCCGCAATTCCTGCGGCACCTTCCAGGTGACCTATATTGGATTTGATGGAACCTATGGAGCAGTAATCCTTATCCTGGGTATATTCTTCATAGGCTTTTGATAGACCGTTAATTTCAATGGGGTCACCCAAAGCGGTGCCGGTACCGTGTGCCTCCACGAAACTAATATCTCTGGCACTGATACCCCCTTTGTGTAAGACCTCTGAAATTACCTGGGCCTGAGCCTTGGGACTTGGAACGGAGTAGCCGTTGGTCTCACCGCCATGGTTTATGGCAGTTGCTTTGATTACGCCATAAATATAATCCCCATCCTCAACTGCCTGGCTTAGAGGTTTTAAAAGTATTGCGCCAACTCCTTCACCGGGTACGTAGCCGTCTCCGCCTTCACCAAAGCTTTTGCAGTGTCCGTCCATACTGGCAAATTTTTGACCGCACAACTGTATGTACTTGTTGGGATGGATGGTAAGATTTACACCTCCTGCAATCGCCATGGTACTCTCGCCTCTTTTTATACTTTCGCAGGCAAGGTGAATTGCTGTCAGAGAGGAAGAACACATGGTATCAATTGCTATACTCGGCCCTTTTAAATCCAAAAAGTAAGATACTCTGTTAGCGATGGAGGAATAGGACGTAATTCCCGGGTAGAGCGTACCCTTTACTTCACCGGATAATAACTGGTACTGTCCCCACATAACTCCCACATAAACGCCTACATCCTTGCCGGCTATGGTTTTTTTGGTATAGCCTCCATCCTCCAGGGTGTTCCATACCGTTTCCAGAAAAAGTCTTTCATGAGGATCTTCAAGAATTGCCTCGTTGGGAGAAATTCCAAAAAACAAGGGGTCAAACTTATCAATATCCTCCATAAATCCGCCCTTATCCAGATAGATCTTTCCAAGTTCCGACTTATTCTCACTGTAATAATCCCTGTTATCCCATCTGGTGCCTGGAATGGGAGTTATACAGTCCTTACCTTCACATAAATTTGCCCATAATTCTTCCAGATCTTTTGCCATGGGATATCGTCCGCTGACACCGATAACAGCTATTTCCTCTTCGGAATTTTCAGGAATGAATTTATTGGGTATCTCCTTTTTGGGATTAGCGGCAGCTTTTTCGATATCAGAAGAAAACTGTGCTTTTTTTATACGGCTTTTTTGAAGTTCTGATATGGAGGTATCCGCTAAAGATTTGGTGGTAGCGGC
The DNA here is from genome assembly GCA_023450835.1 of Bacillota bacterium. Taxonomy (GTDB): domain Bacteria; phylum Bacillota; class Clostridia; order Lachnospirales; family Lachnospiraceae; genus Anaerocolumna. The sequence goes on from JAEXGM010000265.1 coordinate 6,330, forward strand.
TGTAAGGGTAAGCTTATTTCCGATAATCTCATTTGAGCTCTCCTTACTTTCTTTTATGGGAGCAGTTTCGAAAGAGTTGTTTATATGGAATAATTCCTCCAGAGTTTCCTTATGATTTTGCATAAAATACTCCGTTAATTCACTGATATTTTTATACTCGTAGAATAAGGTCTTGGAGATGGCGCCAAACTGTGTTTCTAAAACTTTGTTCAGGTTAATAATTGCAATAGAGTCAATACCATATTTTTCGAAGTTTTTATCAACATCAATTCTATCCGGTGAAAGTTTGATTTCTTTCGATAATAGTTCTGTTAAGTACTTGATTACCTTTTCTCTAGGCATGACTGCTCCCCTCCCTTTCTAATATGCGTACCTTGTAATCCTTTATTGAAACTAGAACTTCACCTTCTTTGTCGGTAATTAAAATGTCAAAGGAGAAGGTGTTATCTTCTTCCGGTGTTTCGCTTTTTGTTACATAACTATGGCAGGATGACGGCAATGATTTATATTTTAGAATCTTACCGGCAGAATAGGGAAGGCTGGTTATGCCCTCTTTCTCCTTTTCTAAATCAAACCTGCCTATAATGGATTGGAAAGCTCCATCTAATAAAACCGGGTTAAGATAAAATTCATCTTCTGCCTCTTTGTCCATAGTAGCGGCACGAAGGGAAGCCAGCGCCTCGTTGGAATTAAAACAGATGGAATCAACACTCCTAAAACTCTCACCCAGTTCCAGACCGTGAGTTCTTAACAGCTCATACAGTGTTTCACCCTTTAGCAGGCCCGAACAGTCCTCTTTAATATCAGGAATATCCAAATACAGGCTGTCCTTCGGTATCTCCCCTATTGCGGCATATCCAATGGCACAAAAATCATCACCTGTTCCCACCTTAACAGTGACAGAATCCTTTCCGGGCAGCAGAACCGTTATAATCTCTGTATTATCTTCTTTTACCTCCAAAGGCTTTATAAAGGTGATATCATGCAGATAAAAAGGCAGATGGTCCAGTCCGAGTTCTAAAGCCTCCCACATCATTTCAACCATTACCGCACCGGGAACAATATTTTTTCCCATCACCCTGTGATCTTTGACATAAAAAGTATCGAAAGCCGCATATGCACTATACTGCTGTAAAAGCAGGGTTGAATTATTTTCTGCCAGAAGTTTTGATAAGGGGCCTTTTCTTAACTGTTCCTTTCGGTTTGGACTAAACCAGAACCTTTCCCGTTCAAATGGATAAGAAGGCAGTGAAATTCTATAGGGCTTATGGTCCGAACCTAAATAATAATTCTTCCAGGGGATGTCCTTTCCCGTCAGCCATTCCTTCCGTAAATATTCCAAGTCAGGCTTCCTGTTTATATTAATTTCTGCCGGTCTGCTATCCGTAAGGGTATTATCCTTTCCGGGTTCACTCATAGGATAGTGTGAGTCGCTCTTTTCCTCAAGTCCTTGTGAAAGCCTCTCTAACCAGGACATTAATTCTTCCCTGTTCTCTGCAATATAAGCTGCACGGTATTCATTATGCTTTCTGCCTGTTTGCAGAACATAGGCCACTTCTTCCAAAACAGGCGATTTCTCATTTAACAGGAAAGAAAAGAGAGTTTGTGCATATTCCTTTAATTGCTTCTTACTTTCTGCGGATACAGGTATCAGATAAGCTTTTTCTCTGGCGGATTCCTCTGCCTCTTGTAATAGCTTTTCTTTTTGTAACAGCTTATCCTCCGGTATGTATTCTTCCATGACAACATGGGCATTTACTCCCCCGATTCCAAAGGAGCTGATGCCTGCAACTCTGGGAAGAACAGCACCATCTATTTCTCTGCTTTTCCATAAGACATCTTCTCCGGGAATGTAAAAAGGTGTCTTCTCCAGCTGAATCATACTGTTTTGTTTCTTCAGACTTCCAAGCTTGGGGATTTTATTATGTTTCATTGCCAGCAATACTTTTATTACACCTGCAATTCCAGAGGCGGATTCTAAATGCCCGATTACTGTTTTTACTGCTCCCAGGGCGCAATAATTATATTGGCTTTCCTCCAGCCCGTAATGTTTATATAATTTCTTAAAAGCTTCTTTTAAACCGTTGATTTCAACCGGATCGCCAAGTCTGGTGCCCGTACCGTGTGCTTCTATATAAGAGATTTCCAGAGGGCTTATACCTGCCTCTTCATACACATCCGCTATTAATTGTGCCTGGGCAAGCATATTAGGAGCGGTGATAGAGCTTCCGTGACCGCCGTGATTAACGCCTGCGGCTTTTAGAATTCCATATATATGATCTTTGTCTGCTACTGCATCCGAAAGTCTCTTTAAGATTAAGATTCCTACTCCCTCTCCTCTTACATAACCATTTGCACTCTCATCAAAGGTGTTGCATTGTCCAGTTTCGCTTAACATACCGGCCTTGCTTTGCAGAACCATTAAATTAGGGCAGGCTATTACATTTACACCGCCGGCAATAGCGTATTTATTTCCGTTCAGAATAGATTTATACGCTTTTTCAATTGCTACAAGAGAGCTGGAGCAAGCCGTATCCACCGGTTCACTGGCACCGCGAAGATTAAACAAATAGGAAATACGGTTAATAGAAGTAGAATTAGTCATAGCTGCCGGCTGTCCGGCCTGCACTAATAGTTCCTTATAATCAGAATTAGACATACCAATATATACATCCGTATCGCTTCCCCATAACTCGTCCATAGAGTATCCGGCATCTTCTACTGCCTTCCAGACTTCTTCAATCACCAGTCTTTCCTGGGGGTCCATGATAATGGCGTCTTTGGGCGAAATATTGAAGAACAGCGGATCGAACTTATCAATATCTTCTATAAATCCACCCCATTTAATTCTGGTTTTGCCTGTATTCTCCTCCGGGTCACCATAGATCTCTCTCCAGTCCCATCGTTCTATTGGAATCTCAGATATCTGGCTTTCTCCTTTTATAATGTTCTTCCAATACTCCTCTAAATTCCCGGAACCCGGAAATCTCCCGCTCATGCCGACTACTGCAACCTGCGTTTCCTTTTGCCATTCGGCAATTCTTACCTTAGAATCATAAGCCTCCGGAATAGTTCTAAGGGTATCTTCCGTAGCGAAAGTCTCTTTCATGTCTGCCGGTTTATCAGTACTTGGCACCTTTCCCTTATAATAATGAGAGATTTCATTCTGGCCTTCTTCATAGATATAGGCGGCCAAATCCTCAAGAGTCTGATGACCAAAGAACAGGGCAGGTGATATGTGGGTGTCAAAGGTGGTATTGATAACCTTGGCAAGTTCGCCAAAGGATATGGAATCAAAACCATAGGAGCTGATATTTAACTTCCGGTCTATCTTATCCCCGGTAAGTTTTAAGATATCACCTGTAAAGCTTTCAAAATCCTGGAAGAACCTTTCTTTTGTATCTTCCTCATACGTATTTTTATCTTCTTCCCTCTGATTGGACTCAATAAAGATTTCTCTTGATAAAACATTCTCTATTTTATTTTCGTCTCCCTCAAGAATCAAAACATTGTTCTCATTACTGTTTAACACTTCTTCAAAGGCTCTTATACCTGCTGCTAAAGATAAAGGAACCATTCCCACCACATCCAGGAACAGCTTTTTAGTATCTTCTGAAACACTCATTCCGCCTTTATCCCACAAAGGCCAGTTAATGGAAATCAGTCTTTTAATTCCTTGAGTAACCTTATCAGCCGCCATATGGTCCATGAAACTATTGGCATAGGCATAATCCGCCTGGCCAATATTACCCATAGCACCGCTTAAGGAGGAGAAAGCAAGAATAAAATCTACGTCCCTGTCTTTTAATACGGTAATTAAGTTATAGAGCCCCCATACCTTTGGTAACATAACCTCATTGATGGCAGCGGCAGATTTATGGTTTATCATACCGTCTTTAATGTTTCCGGCACTGTGCAGTACTCCGTTGAGTTTAGGGTATTGATTCAGGATTCTGTCAAGGGTATCCTTCGTCTGCTCATAATCGCCAATATCACAGGTCAGGTATTCAATTTTTAAGCCATCTCTTATAAGTCCCCTTAACTTCTCTTCTTTTTCCGCTGTCAAACGGGATCTTCCGGTCAGTATGATATTGGCATCATAAGTTTCCCCCAAATACTTTGCAAACAAAAGGCCCAGTCCCCCTAACCCTCCGGTTATTAAATAGGCGCCTCCTCTTTTTATGGGGGTTCTATAATCTGAACTGTTCTGCTTTTGTTCCAAATAAATCCTTTTAAAGCTCTTTGTATTTCGTTCTTCTTTGTAAAGCACCTCAGGCTGATAAATATTATCCTCAAATTCTTCAAGAACCAGCTGAGACGTTGCTTTTCCCAAATAAGCCCTGTCAATTCCAATTACTTTTATTCTGCAATTATGATTTTCCAGTCTTGCGGTCCTTGCCAGTGCACCCAGGCTTGCATACACAGGATTATTACTATAACTGCTGCAAGGGTACAAATAGATTATCTTTACTTCTCTTTTTACATTGATTTCTTTAACAGACTGCATAAAATACAAAAGAGAGAAAAAGCCTCTATTCATGCCCTGCTCCAGGTCTTTTGGCAGCAATTCCGATTCCTCTTCCTGAGAAGAAAATAACACGTAATCAGGGAGAAGATTCTGCCTTTCTAAATCAGTGAGCAGGGATAGGTAGTCTTCTTTGCTTAAGGGGTTTATATAATATTTTCTCCGGTCCCTTACATAATATCCTGCAGTAGGGTTTACAACTGTAATATCAGAGAAGACTTTCCCAAATTCCTGATAGAAATCTTCCTGTTCCCTTTCTTCAAAGGAGAACAGCAGCAGTTTTTTTCTGCTTGCTGCGGAGGTTATGGTAAGGGGATTCCTGCTCCATTCCAGAGTGCCTTCTACCAGAGTAGAAGGCTTCTTTTTCTCTTCGTTTTTAATCTCTGTCTCTGGTTTTAAGGAAATTCTGGAGGTACAAAAGTTGTTCAGGCAATACAGTAGTTTTCTGTTTTCATCCAGGTAACTAATATCCCAGACATCGAACTGATTCTTTGTATTTTTATATTTTATGTAGGCATATGCTGCCGTTCCTTTGGCGTATATCCTCATTCCGCCTAAGGTAAAAGGAATATGAAGTCTCTTATCCTCCGGGAACAGGAGAAAGCCCAAAGCATCCGCTGTTCTGATGCCCCCGTCTAAGACAGCGGGGTCCCACACAAATTCACCCTCTCTGCCGCTGTTTGGCGCTTTTTTTAGAATTCCGAGGCCTTCCGTTCCCGAAGAATAGAATTCTTGCAGCCCTTTCAGACGGTAACCGGCATGGGCATTTAATTCCTCAATCTGTTCATAGTACTCTTTGGCAGCGGTTCTGCCTCCTTTATAGTTTTGTATCATGTACGGTATATCAAGGTCACTATTAAGGGCACTGCCGTTAGACCTCTGATTAAATACCAGGGTTCCTGTGCAATAGGTGCTAAAGTTATTGTTTGACAGGCTTCCCTGTATATCAAAATGAACTTTATCCCCATTCAGCTTATATGTTATTTTTAGTTCTCCTCCCTGTTCTGATGGTACCAGGAAGGATTTTAAGATGGATACATCCGATATTTCTGTCAGTTCCTCCGCAGGGTTTATATATTCTCCCATTTTTCTGGCTATTTCCAGGTATAAGGCGGCGGGCAGCACCTGATTATGGTCGGTGAGAAAAAATTCTGTTCCCTTCAGCTTAAGATAAAAGGTATTCTCTTCGCCCTTTCTCATAATAAGAAGGTCAGAAGCTGCTTCCTTTTCTGCCTGTCTAATCTCCCTGTTTTCTTCCACGATGGGTACCCAGTAGCTTTTATTATCAAAGGGATATAAAGGAAGGGATAATCTCCGGACGGTTTTATTTCTAAAAAGTCCATCCCAGTCAATAACTGTTCCCGAAACCCAGCTTTTAGCCAATGATTCTAAGTTCCTTTGAAGGAGGTATCCGTTAATATTTTTAGAATTTCCTCCTTCCATCTCAAATTGAATGGCATAATTTTCAGGATTGATTACCACACCACGAAAGATTCCTTCTTTTTCTTCTCCGTCTAAATAGGCATTTAATTTATCTGAGAGGTCCATAACGGAGGAAGCCGTAACAGCCAGACGTTTTTCAAAGGCTTCTCTGCCATACATAAGGGTATATGCTATGTTTTTCAAATTAAAGGCGGTATCCCCGCTGTAAGTTCCTCTGCTAAGAATACCTCCTATCAGCGCACTTAATTCCTTAATATCTCCTGCCTGTTCGATATCATACACACTGAAAGCTGTATGAAATTCCTGATAAATTTTATCTTTTAATTCATTGCAGACAAAGTTATCCATGCCAAAGTCTGAAAAAGGGATATTGTCCTCCAAATAATCCTTTTCCACATGGAGCAGCACAGAAATAATCGTTTTAATCCTTTCTTTTATATTGGACAGATTGGAGGTATTATTTCTGCTCTGTAAAAGTTTTAATAAATGAAGGGCAATTTTTCTCAGACTTTCTTCTGATTTTCCCGAAAGTAAAATAAGCTCCTCACTATCTTTTGAGTTCCTTCTCTCCTCGTACTTATCAGGTTCGGCCTCCTCTATAATAACATGGGCATTCGACCCGCCGGCACCAAAGGAACTGATACCTGCGATTCTTTTAGCGGCTTGCTTTCCGCCAGTAAGCGGCTCCCAGTCAGTTACTGATTTTTGGAGATAGAAAGGCGTATCTTTAAAATTAATTCCCGTATTCTCCTCCCAGGAATGGAGTGTGGGCACCAATGTTTTATTTTTCATCTGTAAAAGAATTTTTGTAATACCGGCAATTCCCGCAGAGGATTCCGTATGGCCTATATTGCTTTTTACAGAACCCAGTGCACAAAACTGATTCTTCTCAGTGTTAAAGGCTCTGGTCAGGCCTTCTACTTCAATGGGGTCGCCCAGTGGCGTACCTGTTCCATGTGCTTCAATATAGGAGATGTCTTCGGAATTTATCCTGGCATTGGCCATCGCCTGTTTGATGGCTTCTGCCTGCAGCGCAGGATTAGGTACGGTATATCCGTTGGTTTTACCGTCATGATTTGCACTGTAACCCTTAATAATTCCGTAAATATGATCCTTATCCTTTTTTGCCTGGGATAAAGACTTTAATAATAGGGCACCTACACCTTCCCCGGGGGTAAAGCCGTCTCCTTTGGCACCAAAGGAATGGCATTTTCCTGTGGGTGAGAGCATTTTAGCTTTACATAACTGAATATATTTGGAAGGGTGGGAATAGATATTTACTCCACCAACCACTGCCATAGAGGAGGTGTTGTTTTTTATACTGTCGCAAGCTAAACAAAGGGCGGTAAGTGAGGAGGAGCAGGCGGTATCTACTGCTATACTGGGCCCGTGAAAGTCCATAATATAGGAGACCCGATTGGCAACTGACCACTCAGAAGAATTTGCCATAATAAAGTTATCCTTCATATATTCTTCAATCTCCACTGCTTTATAGGTATTGGTAGTAACCCCTACAAAGACACCTATATCCTTTTTTCCTCTTGTTATTTTGTCAATTTCTCTTTTGGAGTATCCTGCCTCTTCAAACAAATGCCAGGCAGTTTCCAAAAACAGCCTTTCCTGAGGATCCATAACTTCGGCTTCTCTTGGTGATAAGTGAAAGAAACCCGGGTCAAAGTAATCAATATGTTCTAAGAACCCACCCCATTTGCTATAGCTCTTTCCAGGTTCGATTTCGTTTACCGTACCGCCAAATAGTTTAGAATCCTTCCAGCGTTTCTTAGGCCCTTCTGTTACACTGTCCTTACCGGTAAGCAAATTTGCCCAAAACTCTTCCACGTTATCGGCACCGGGATATAGGCCGCTCATTCCTATTACTGCAATTTCTTCCTCTTTATAAGAACTTTCTTTATCTGAGCTTTCCTCACAAAAGTTTTCTTCACAAGAGCTTTCTTCATAGGAACTTTCTTCATAAACCGGAGTATTAAGAGATATTTCCTCTGCCGTTTCAGAGAACAAATTAAGCTCCAAGTCCTCCCAGACAGGAATTTCCTTCTGGGTCTCTGCCGTTTTCTGTGAGAATAATTTAATTAAATCCTCTTTTCTATTTTCCACCAGATATTTAGTCAGCTCATAAATATTGCAGTATTCAAATAAAATGGACTTGGATAGTTTATGAAAACTTTCCTCCATTTGAAGATTAAATTGATTCACTAAAAGGGAATCTACTCCGAGCTCTTCAAAGCTCACACTGATATCCGTACTTTCCGGCTTTAGTTTTAACAAAGCAGAAAAAATTCCTTTAAGATAGCCGGCAGTTTCTTCCCACAGCTCCTTCTTGGTTCCTGGGTATCCGCTGAGACTTTCGTAATCGTTTCTTTCCATATTCTTTTGACTTTTAGAGGGAGCTGCTGTATTTTCCGATATTTCTTCTTCTCCGTTATTGAGAAAGGCAGGTATTATATGCTTTGGACCATAGCTTACAAAGCATTGTGCTGTCTCACCTCTCATAATGTCTTCCAGTGCTTTAAAACCTGTAAGGGAGGGCAGCAGTTCCTGACCGGATTGTACCTTATAATTGTCCGTCTGGATTTTTGAAATATTCATTCCGCCGCTTTCCCACAGAGGCCAGTTAATGGAAGAGACAGAAAATCCTTTTGCATAAAGCAGTTCGCTGTAACAGTCTAAGAAACAATTGGAAAATGCATAATCGCTTTGCCCGATATTACCCATAATGCCTGCAAGGGAGGAGAAAAATACAAATTTTCCGGGAGGATTATTTTGAGCACACAAAAATAGATTAACCGCTCCCTGTATTTTGGGCAGTGCCACCTGCATGAATTCCGCTTTTTCTTTCCTTGCCAGATATTTATCAATAAGCGTTCCTGCAACATGAAAGATACAGCTAATGCTGCCATAGGCTTTAACAGCCTGGTCTATGGCACTTTGAACCTGCTCTTTTACAGAGATGTCACAATTTATGTAGGTAAGGGTATCAGTGTCACCTGTTAAACCTGCGGATATGATGTCCTGAGCCTCTTTAGGAGACTTTCTGCCGAGTAATACTATGGGATTATTATATCTTTTGTGTAAAAAAGCTGCCAGTTGCAGACCCAGCCCACCAAGCCCTCCGGTTATAAGAAGGCATCCTTCTTTTGGGAGTACGGGGTTAGAATTTTTTACTCCGATTTCCTGATTATTATACAGCCGCCTTACATATCTGCTTCCCTTTTGATACCTTAAGATAATCTCCTGCTTGTCATTCATTTCCTGCCGGTATACCTTCATAAGCTCTTTTGTATATTCTTCTTTGCCCGCTATCACTTCGATTTCCTTCATCAGCAGAGAGGGAAATTCATATCTGGCAGTTCTGGCAAAAGCTCCGGCTGCCTGATACAGTGGATTTTCCCCCGGGGTGTCACTTCTGAAAATATATAAAAGGGTTATTTCCTGATTCAGGTTTTCCGCAATTGCCCCTTTTACTAATCCTAAAAGAGAAAAAATTCCAGGTGTAAGAGCCTCTTTCGTTATTTTCTCCGGTAAGCCTTTTTGTTCCTCAGACCATAAATGCAGGATGAAATCAATTTTTATGTTATTGCTTTTAAGATATTGAAACAGTTTTATATAATCCGCTTCTTCATAGGGATTTAATACAATTGTAAAAGGATTTTTAATCTCAAAGTTCTCCCCCTGCAAAACTAATAGGATAGTTTCCTCTTCTCTTTTAAATTCCCGCTTAAACTTATTGTAAAAGGACTCATCCCTGTCAAATATCAGCCCATTCTTACCGGATAATACGGCAGTATCACCGGAATTTTTTTCTACCCACCGGTTGGTGTAATAGCAAAGAGTTGAATCACTGCCCTCATCATCTGCATCATCCATGGTATCCTTTAGCAATACCATACCGTCTAAAGCTGAGATTTCATGATTAGCTACCATTTTAAGAAGCGTTTCTTTCTTTAATTTCTTACTATTCATATATATCCCTTCTGCATAACGCAGACTTGTCTGCGTTATTGCTTTAATAAGTAGTTTGAAAGGAACTTTCAAACATAACTCCTTAAGTAATTACAAACTGTTCACTGCTTCATAAACTCTCATTTTTCCTTCAGACAGCTTTTGTAAAACTTCAAAATAACTTTCCTCTCGCCCGGAATCCTCTGTGTTAATCCATGAATATACAATTCTAAAGTTGAGACCAGACATCTGAAAAATAATTCCGCCTTCACTGTCAGCCACTATTAAGTCCGTTTGAATCTGAAGATAGTTCTTCCGCTTTTCAATCTGTGTATTTAAAAAGCCAGCCCTAAGTCTTCCCTCTGCTTTTTTGTATACGGTTAGTTTGCCTATAAAAAAGGGTAACTGCCCTATCGTTTTGTTTAAGGCTATGTCAGACAATGAGCAAAATAACATATCAAAACACCTGTTCAGGAGCTCCGGCTGAAGGACTGTTTTATCACCCTTAAGCAGTTTAGAAGGCGGCAGTGTTACCTCCTGCCATTTCTTAAATATCGCAGGGTCAATTATCTGCTCTGCTTCAGGCATAGAAAACGCTGCCAATCCTTTCGCATAGACTTCATTCTCCGAACCTGTAATCTCCCACCGTACTTCATTTTCAGATTGTTTTTTCAGTATGGTATAAATCTCAGTTATCTGATCTCCTGCCTTTATAGACCGGTAAATAATGGCGGATTTTATGCAGGCCTTTTCTTTTGGCATGGCTGCTTTTAATGCTTCCAATACCATTTCTATCAGGATAGTACCGGGAATTATCTGGTCCGCTTTTTCATCCAGGGACAAATATTTCTCCTCCCCGGTTATAACAGTTCTAAATACAGCCTGTTCTAAGGTAGACATATTTTCAGACAGCAGGGGCGCTACCGTAAGACCATAGGTATTCGCGCTTTCTTTTCGGTCAATCCAGTACCTTTCTCTGTCAAATTCATACCCTGGAATTACTATTTTTCTTTGGGCACTGTTCTTCTCCATATATTCCTTAAAGGGCACTCGCTCCCCTTGAACCCAGGCTCTGGCAAGAACTCCCGGTGCCTCTTTCATCTCTTCCAGTGTATAGATTTTATTGCTCCTGTTTTTAACAGCCTCTCCCTGAAATGAACTTTCCCCGTTTTCTCCCTGTTCTAAAAAGCTTTCTATGGTTTCTAAGAGAGTTTCTGCATTATCTGCAATAAATGCCGTCCGGTGGCCGAATTCTTCTCTGGCACTTATAAGGGTATATGCCAGATTCTCAAGGTTTAGTTTATCCCCTCTTAAGCTTACAAATACCGCCAGTTTTTGAATGACTTTTCTAAGACTTGGCTGGGACTTGGCGGAAATACACAGTATTTGAGTGGAGCGGTTATTATTTTCCTTCTCAGCCTCGGAAGAAGATGGCTCTTCTAAGATAACGCTCACATTACTGCCTCCGATGCCAAAGGAACTGACCCCCGCCCTTCTGGGAATGGGATTACCCTCCATATCCTTTAAGGTATTCCAGTGCCTGTTCTCCTTTACTATATAAAAGGGGCTGTTCTCCAAATGTATAAAGGGATTTTGATTCTTTAAATGAATTGTTCGTGGTAAGACCTGATGCTTCATAGATAAGAGTACCTTAAATAGTCCTGCCATACCACTCATGGGTTCCAAGTGGCCAATATTGGTTTTGACTGAACCAATTCCACAATACCCTGTATGTCCTTCTGCTCTGGAAGCTGTATTCTCAAGCTTTTTAAAGGCAGCCTTAAGACCTTCAATTTCTACGGAATCTCCAAGTCTGGTACCTGTTCCGTGAGTTTCAATATAGGTTAAGGTGTCTGCCGGTATCTTTGCATCCAGAACGGCTCTTGATATGACCTCCGCCTGGGCATCCGTATTTGGAGCGGTAAGGGAATTTGCTTTTCCTCCGTGATTCTCCGCAATTCCTTTTATAATGCCGATGATGTTATCCTTTTCTATCAGTGCTTTCTTTGCCGGTTTCAGAAGAACGGCACCGACGCCTTCCCCTTTTACAAATCCATCGGCATCAGCATCAAAGGTTTTGCATTTTCCCTCCGGCGATAATACTCCCAGTTTTGTCTGTGTAATAAAGGATTCCGGTGTTAAAGCCAGGCAGGCTCCTCCCACCAAAGCCATGTCACATTCACCTGCCCGTAAGGATTTTACCGCCCGGTTCAACGCCGCCATACTGGCAGAGCAGGCTGTATTAACCACTTCACTGGGGCCGGTTAAGTTATAATAATAGGAAACTCTGTTAGCCATCATAGCTTCCATACTGCCGGTTACCGTCTGGGCTTCAATATCAGCGGGACCTTTTACAAGGAGGGCCGGGTATTCACTTAACTGGGAGGTCATAAATACCCCTACATTTTCTCCTGACAAAGCAGAGGGCCTGTAGCCGGCATTTTCAATGGTCCTCCACACCACCTCCAAGGTTAATCTTTGCTGTGGGTCCATTAGTTCCGCTTCAAAAGGTGATATGTTAAAGAATTTGGCATCGAATTTATCGACATCCTCTATAAAACCACCCCATTTGGAATTAGTCATATTCTTATTACGTTGATTTACACTATAATACTTGTCAACATCATAGCGGGACTTAGGCACTTCCGATATGCAATCCCTGCCCTTTGATAGATTCACCCAAAATTCACCAAGGTCACCGGCCATGGGCAATCTTGCATCCATGCCAATAATGGCTATATCATGATATTCTTCATTACCTGTCAAAGAAGTTCCATTGTTATTTTCCTTAGCTGCTTTGGTGCTGCTAATTCTAATTGGAGCGGGTTTCCTATCCGCTGCCGAATAGACTTCTTTTACACTCTTTTCATAATTAGTCAGTAAATAATCCGTAATTTTTTCCACCGTATTGTAGGAAAAAAGAAGGGTCGGTTCCAAATCCGTATGATAAATACGATTGAGGGCATTACACAGTTCTCCCAGTTTGATAGAATCAAATCCGTAATTACCGATCTGCTCTTCATCCTCAATTTCACTGACAGTAAGCTTAATAATCTCTGATAAGGTTTTTCTGACCTGGTTTTTCGTAAATTCTTCTGCCGTCTCACCGGAATTATAGGGA
>JAEXGM010000004.1 GCA_023450835.1 Bacillota bacterium
CTTTCAGTGGGAACACTATGACAGTCAGGTCAGGCTTATTAAAGAGGCTGGTCTTAAATTTGTGCCTTTTCTTCTGATGGGACCTAAATATGCGGCTCCGGACTGGTGGCTTCAAAGTGAAGAGCACGTGGGGCTTAAGTGTTTGGAACATGGAATGAATAATCCGGTTGAATCAGTCTGGAATAAGAAATTCCGAACGGAGGTTTCCCGTGTCGTGGAAGCTTTCGCAAAGCATTATCTTCCCATGGAAGTAATTGAGAGTGTACAGCCGGGGATATGCGGAGATTATGGCGAAGCAATCTTTCCGGTGGTAGGAAATTGGCCGGGAGATTACCATACCCATCGGGGCTTTTGGTGCGGAGGGGACGATGCCGCCTCTGACCTTCGGCTCTGCATGAAAGAAAAGTATTGTGATATCCAGGCCCTCAATGAAGCCTGGCGTACAAACTATGAGAGTTATTCGGAAGTAAGACCTTTTCTGAGAGCGCATCAGCCAAGCCGGACTGCCTATATGGACCTGCTTCTCTGGTATCATAACTCTATGACGGAGTATGCCGATTTCTGGATGGAGACCTGCAGAAAGTATTTTCCTCAGATTCCGGTATATTTATGTACCGGCGGAGTAGAAGAACCACAGCACGGGTCCTCTTTTTCGGACCAGGCCAGAATTGCCGCAAAGCATCAGGGAGGAATCCGGTTGACCAACGAAGGAAATAATTTTTATGAGAATTTATATCTGACAATACATATGTACAGCGCCTGCGAATTTTATGGTGCCTATCTTGGTCTGGAACCGGTTGGTCCCATCCTGCCGTCGGGAGTTGCGGTGAGAATGTATGGAAGTATCGCCTATGGCAACCGTCAGGTATTCCATTACTATGGGAATCTGCTGAACGAAAAAGGTGAGGCAGAGAAAGAAACGGCAGAAAAGGTAAGAAAGTACAGCGGTTTTATTAAAGAAAGAAAGGCAGATACCGGTATTACGTTCTTTTGGCCTCTGGATGAAGCACTGCTTAACGGAACGCCGGTTCCTGAGAGCATCAGGGATTCTATTTGTACTATCCGTAAAAGCTATGAAGTAAATGCAGCGGATGAGCAGATGATACTGGATGGGGCACTGAAGAATTGTAAGGTGCTTGTAATGCTGGATACCTCTGTTACCAGAAAAGAAGTTCTCTTAAAAGTAGCAGAGTGGGTAAAAGAAGGCGGTGTGCTGCTGGCTGATTGCCATCCCCACGACTGGGAGGATGCTCCGGTCCGTGAGTTTGAAAAGGTATTCGGCATGAATGCAGATTCCGAGGAAGTATGGGGACACTGTGAATATTCCGTATATCCCCTTTCCTGGATGGAAAGGCTGACTGCCGTATCCCGCCAGCATTCCATGATTGCATGGAATAAGCTTGACAGAGATGTAATACCGATTATGAAGAATAAGGAACGTATACAGGGGGCAGTTACTACCAGAGAAGCATATTGTGCTTTTATGTATAAATTAGGTGAGGGTATGGGAATTTATTTTGCCGCACCTCTTGATTTGGATGGTAAGGCTGATGCTATCTGGACACCGTCACCGGCATTTTCCTATCTGCTGGAGGACTGCTGCCGGCAGTTTGGAGGCGTAGAACCGATGATACTGGGAGAGAAAGAGGAAGTAAAGAGCAGGATAGATGGAACGGAATGGAGCCTTATGAAAAACGGAGAAATTATTCGGCAGATTCTTTCTGCTTTATAGCTAAATCAGTGGGGCAGCTATAAAATTATTATACAAATAAATACAAAAAGGAGGTAATACTATTGTGAGTGATGCTTCAAGTTTAACACAGATAAATGGCTCTGCCGGTAAAGAGTACGCGTCCAATCCTGTTATTACCAGTATCTTTACCGCTGATCCCTCTGCACATGTATGGGAGGACGGCAGAATATATATCTACTCTTCCCATGATATGGACCCGCCAAGAGGCTGTGACCTTATGGACCATTACCATGTCTTCTCCTCGGAGGATATGGTGAACTGGAGGGATGAAGGAGAAATATTAAGTTCACAGGAGGTATCCTGGGGCAGGCCGGAAGGCGGATTCATGTGGGCTCCGGACTGCGCTTACAAAAACGGGACCTATTATTTTTATTATCCCCATCCTACCGGTGAGTGGAATGAAACCTGGAAGATTGGCGTAGCCGCCAGCAAGAGTCCTGTCTCTGATTTTAAGGACCAGGGATATATAGAAGGACTGGGCGGATTTGCCATGATTGATCCCTGTATTTTTGTGGATGAGGATTGCCGGAGCTATATTTATTATGGCGGAGGTGCAAGATGCCAGGGCGGAGAATTAAATGACGATATGGTGTCGCTAAAGGGTGAAATGATTGATATGGAAGGCCTTGAGGACTTTCACGAAGCTGCCTGGGTGTTTAAAGAAAAGGGAATTTATTATTTTACCTATGCGGATAATAACAGCGGAGCCAATCGGATGAGGTATGCCATGAGTAAGAATCCTCTTGGACCCTGGGAATATAAAGGAATCTTCTTAGAACCTACCGGATGTGACACTACCCATGGTTCTGTTGTGAAATATAAAGGACAATGGTATTTATTCTATCATGACCAGTCTTTGTCCGGACAAGGGAATTTAAGGACGGTATGCATTGATTACCTGTATTTTAATGAGGACGGGACTATTAAGACAGTAGTACAGACCAAAGAAGGAGTCAAAAAGTTAGAAAGAGAAGAAAACTTTCTTAAAGGAGAGAAAAGTCATAAAGGAATTTCTTCTGAGACAGTGAAGACTTATAAAGCTGCAAATGGTATTCTTGGAATAGAATTTAATCAGGTAGACGGGGGAGAAGGGCAGAGAGCAGTTCTTAAGGTTCATTATTTTACCGAAGAAAAGCTGGCAAAACTTCAGCTGGAAGTGAATGGAACCGACTATTCTCTGTTAAATGCGAAATATACCGGAAGCTTGCAGGAAGAAGGAGGATGTACTTCTTTTACAGTCAGACTTAGGGCCGGCAATACAAATACAATAAGGCTCTTAGGGGTAAAAGGGAAGATTCTGGCAGAGGGGCTTGAGGTAGAATTGCTGGATTAGTGATAAAATAAGCATATTAATAATAGTACAACCGTTAAAATTTTTCTTGCAATATAAAATATCTTCTGCTATAATAGTTTTGTTTGCAGGTCGAAAGACTTAGAATATACCTAGGGAGGTGCTTTTAATGGCTAAATGTGCAATTTGTGAAAAAAGTGCTCACTTTGGAAATGCTGTGAGTCATTCTCATAGAAGATCAAACAAGATGTGGAAGGCAAATGTGAAGTCTGTTAAGATTTTGGTTAACGGTGCAGCAAAGAAAACTTATGTGTGTACTTCATGTCTTAGATCAGGTAAAGTGGAACGTGCATAATATTTTATAATCAAGACCATCGGCAAACCGGTGGTCCTGATTTTTTATGCAAAGATACATAAGCGACAGTTAGAGAGGCCTGCTGGAGACAGCGGGCTTGTTTTACGTCTATAGTCAGGTCTGCAAAAGGCTTAGCAGGCAAATAAATTATATCCAAGGACAAGCAGCAGGATAATAATACAGACAGCGAGAATGCCATTGGTAATGAAAAGCATAATAGTCATACCAATCGCTATCCAGAAAAGGATAAAACCAATCATTCTTTTCATAATAACCCCTTTCGTGAGTATCAAATCTTTGATTTGGTACTCCTGAATTCGTAGTTGAAAAATGAAACTTTGGGAAAAAATGGTTAAAAAGTCTCTTACACACAATATATGCAGATAATTTTTTCTTTATATTAAAATAGGGATTATAAATAAAAAATTAATGGAATAATAAATAGAAGGATACATAATGCCTTACGAATAAAATTAGTATTCCATTTTATATAAAAAAAGGTTATAATAGTAACGAATGGAAACCTAGGTAGTTAATATAAATAGAATGGAGGATTCCTATGAAGGGACACATGAATACAAATATCGGTGAAGTATCAATAGATAATGATGTGCTGGCCAAATACGCAGGATCGTCAGCAGTTGAGTGTTTTGGCGTGGTAGGCATGGCATCAGTCAATATGAAAGATGGTCTTGTAAAACTTCTTAAGCGGGAAAGTCTGAAGCATGGTGTTAATATTTTGCTGGAAGATAATAAGATAATCATTGATTTGCATATCATCGTATCTTACGGAGTAAGCATCTCAGCAGTGGCCGAGAACTTAATCAGTAATGTAAAGTATAAAGTAGAAGAGTTTACTGGTATGGAAGTCATTAAGATCAATATTTTTGTCGAAGGCGTAAGAGTCATAGACTAGCGGAAGAATTACTGTTAAGGAGGAATAGATTTGTGGTTATAAATACTATAGATGCTGCAATGCTTCGTAAGATGTTTTTATCGGGAGCCAAGAGCATTGAATCCCAAAAAGAATATATTAATGAATTGAATGTTTTCCCTGTGCCCGATGGTGATACAGGTACGAATATGACGCTGACCATTATGTCTGCTGCCCGTGAAGTCAGTCAGATGGAGAATCCTACCATGGAAGGGTTGTCAAAAGCAATCTCCGGTGGCTCCCTAAGAGGTGCCAGAGGTAATTCCGGTGTTATCCTTTCCCAGCTCTTAAGAGGTTTCTGCAAAGAAATCAAGGATTACCAGAAGCTTGATACCATAGCTTTGTCTGCTGCTTTCCAGAAGGCTGTAGAAACCGCCTACAAGGCTGTTATGAAGCCCAAGGAAGGAACAATTCTTACCGTTGCAAGAGGCGGTGCGGAAAAGGCTGCGGTTCTTGCCGCTGAGACAAAGGATCTTGTCTATTTCTGCGAAGAAATAATTAAACATATGGAAGAAGTATTAGCTCATACACCTGACCTTCTTCCCGTATTAAAAGAAGCCGGTGTTGTGGATTCCGGCGGACAGGGACTTCTTGAAATCGTAAAAGGCGCTTTTGATGCACTTCTTGGAAAAGAGGTTGATTTCGATAAGGCGGTGGAAGGAACTCCGGCAAAAGGAAGCCAGACTTCGGAAACAGTAGTAAACAGAGAGAATATTGATACAGCCAATATTAAGTTCGGTTACTGTACGGAATTTATTATTATGCTGGAGAAGGAATACAACGAAAAGACGGATGCTGAATTCAAGTCCTATCTGGAATCTATCGGAGATTCCCTTGTAGTAGTATCCGATGATGACATTGTCAAGGTTCATGTACATACCAATGACCCTGGACTTGCCATTCAAAGAGCTTTAACCTATGGTTCACTTTCCAGAATGAAGATCGACAACATGAGGGAAGAGCATCATGAAAGGCTGATTAAAGACGCGGAGAATCTTGCAAAGAAGCAGTCGGAAGACAGAAAGAGCAAAGATCAGGAAAGCCACAAGGAAAAACCGAAAAAAGAAGTAGGTTTTATATCCGTATCCATTGGTGAAGGTATAAATGAAATCTTTAAAGGACTGGGCGTTGATTATATCATAGCCGGAGGACAGACTATGAATCCCAGTACGGAAGATATGTTAAATGCTATTGAAGAAGTAAATGCAGATACTATCTTTATCCTGCCTAATAACAGTAACATTGTTCTGGCAGCCAATCAGGCAAAAGAGCTTACACAGGATAAAAATATTATAGTAATACCTACTAAGACAGTTCCTCAGGGAATTACAGCCATTATTAACTATGTTCATGATAAAACAGCGGAAGAGAACGAAGCACGTATGACTGCTGAAATGAAGAAGGTTAAGAGCGGTCAGGTTACCTATGCGGTCAGAGATACGAATATAGACGGTAAGGAAATCAAGCAGGGTAATATTATGGGTCTGGATGAGAAGACCATCCTTTCGGTTGGTTCCGAAATTGAACAGACGACTTATGAGCTGGTATGCAGCCTTACAGATGAGGATTCTGAATTAATCAGTTTATATTACGGTGAAGAAATAACAGAGGAGACTGCCGAAGCTTTAGCAGAGCGTGTCAGAGAAGAATTCCCTGAAGTGGAAGTTGAAGTACATTTTGGCGGACAGCCGATTTACTATTATGTTCTGTCAGTAGAATAAGGCGCTTCACCCTCTGATTCATAATAGAAAAACAAGGTTCTTGAAGCTGAATGAGAAAGTTTTTCCTTTCTTATCCGTGGATAGGACCTTTTTGTTATAATTCACATGCGTTGGAAAGGCATGGTTATTAATATGAAGGAATTAAGGCTCACAGATTCTGTTACGAAGCTTAAGGGAATCGGTGAAAAAACAGAAAAGTCTTTGAATAAGTTAGCCATCTTTACTGTGTCAGATTTAATCCGGCATTATCCAAGAGGATATGATGCCTATGAGCCCCCGGTGCCTATTTCCTCTGTAACGGAAGGGGATAAGGCGGCTATTGAGGCATCTGTTATCACATCCCCTCTTGTAAAACAGGTAAGAAACTTAAAGATTATCTCTATCAGGGTGAAGGATGCCAGCGGAAGCTTAGTCCTTAGCTGGTTTAACATGCCCTTTTTAAAGAATCGGTTAATGTCAGGCTATCACTATATCTTCAGGGGAAAAGCCGTGCATAAGAACGGTGTGCTGGTAATGGAACAGCCTGATATTTATACCAGAGAAGAATATCAACGGAAAATGAATATATTGCAGCCCCTTTATCCTCTGACAGATGGGATTACCAATAACCTCCTTACAAAGGCAATCAAGACAGCCCTTGACGGAGTGGAATTGACCCAGGAGTATCTGCCTAAGAATATTATGAAAGAATATAAACTCATGAGCAGCAAGAATGCTCTTCTGGAGCTGCATTTCCCTAAGGATAAGGAGCTGCTTTCCGAGGCGAGAAGAAGGCTTATCTTTGATGAGTTCTTCCAGTTTACTCTGGCTTTATCTTATTTGAAAGAAAGCAAAAAAGAATGGACGAATAATTTTGTAATAGAGGAAAGGGAAGAATGTCTGGAATATGAGAACAATCTGCCCTATCAGTTAACCGGTGCACAAAAGCGGGCCTGGGGAGAGATTAAAAAGGATATTAAGTCGGGACACACCATGAACCGCCTGATACAGGGGGATGTGGGCTCCGGAAAGACTGTCCTTGCGGCTCTTTCTCTGCTTTTAACAGCCGTTAACGGATATCAGGGCTCTCTTATGGTGCCTACAGAAGTTCTTGCCAGGCAGCATTTTGAGACAATCAGTGAGGAATTTCTGAAATACGGTATTCAAACAGCACTTCTTACCGGCTCCATGACAGCAGCCTCTAAAAGAGGTGTCTATGAGAAGATAAGGAAAGGGGAAGTACAGATTATTATCGGTACTCACGCACTTATTCAGGAGAAAGTGGAGTACCAGAAACTTGCCCTTGTAGTTACCGATGAACAGCACCGTTTTGGAGTAAGACAAAGAGAGATGCTGTCGGACAAAGGAGAACATCCCCATGTCCTTGTCATGAGTGCAACACCCATTCCAAGAACCCTTGCCATCATTTTATATGGAGATCTTGACATTTCCCTGGTGGACGAGCTTCCGGCAGGAAGATTGCCCATAAAGAACTGTGTGGTCAATACCGGATACCGGAGTACTGCCTACCGTTTTATTGGAAAGCAGATAGAAGAGGGACGTCAGGCATACATCATCTGTCCTATGGTAGAAGAAAGTGAAGTAATCGAAGCGGAAAATGTTATAGAATACACGGAAAAAATCAGAGAAGCGCTGCCTCAGGCGGCAGTGGAATATCTTCACGGTAAGATGAAAGCCCAGGAAAAGAATGATATCATGGAGCGTTTTTCAAAGGGTGATATTCAGATATTAGTTTCCACTACGGTTGTGGAAGTAGGGGTAAATGTCCCAAATGCCACAGTTATGATGATAGAGAATGCGGAACGCTTCGGTCTGGCTCAGCTTCATCAGCTAAGAGGAAGAGTCGGCAGAGGAAAACATCAGTCCTATTGCATTCTGGTCTGTGGCAGGGAAGGGAAGGACATTAAAAAAAGACTTGAGATAATGAATCAGTCCAACGATGGATTTTATATTGCCGGGGAGGATTTAAAGCTTAGAGGACCCGGAGATATGTTTGGCATCAGGCAAAGCGGAGATATGGAATTCAAACTGGGGGACATTTATCAGGATGCCAAGGTGTTAATGGAAGCCAATGAAGCCGCCGGCAGATTAACAAAAGAGGAATTGGAAGAAGCATTTACGAAATCCCCGGAGCTTAAAATGAAAATAGTAGAATTTAAGGGTGGGACTTTATGATTATTTTACCAAAGCCTTTTACTTTTCTCTTTTTATTTTAATTTGTATATTGTATAATATTTCTAGCATTTACCTGGACAGATTCGGAAAGCATGAGGGAGGTCATATGCAAAGCAGCTATTCGAAAGAAACCTTATACCATATCGGACATGAAAGTTTTAACAAGCTGAACTGCCTGTCCTCTGTTCTTTTGGAGGAGGGCTATTGGGAGACCCCCCAAAGTGTCCTCCATAGAAGTATAGAAGATATGCTTGCTCTGTATGTTCAGGCCGTATGTGTGTCTCTAAGCATATCCTGTAAGCTTCACCATGAAGAGGACATGAAATTTATACTGGATATCACGAAGAAGGACATACTTGGTATTCAGGGTGAGGGCGGCAGCAACCTTACGGGGAGTGTAAAAGAAGCCGTAGCCAGAATCATTAACTCACCGCCTATCCTCCTCCAGTTGTGCAACCTTTATGACCTGGAGAAAAAGGGGTGTATGGGAGCAGAATTTCTGGATGCCTTGTACAATATTCTTCTTAGCTTTACGGACCTTTGCCAGGCCAGGAACAGGGAAACCGCTTCCTATCTTATGTCTTATTATAAAAAGATCAGTATCTTTTATGACAGCAATAATACCTGTATTTACCGCATGAGTGAAAGAGAAGTCTTCCGTAAGATCAACAGTGAAGAATTTGGGACAGCTTTCCTTTTCCTAAAGACCTCACAAAGAATGGCGGGAGAAGATAAAATACCTGACGGACGGATAAATGCGGCGGATATTCAGATTTCTGACAAGAAGAACGCAGCAATAGCAAAAGAGAACAGGCAAGAAGATGCTTTGGAACCGGATTTTAAAACCGAAGAGGATAAGCTAAAGGAATTGCTGTCCGAACTGGATGGCCTTATAGGACTCGAGCGGGTAAAGGAAGAAATCAATTCCCTTATCAATCTGATTAAAGTAAAGAAAATCAGAGAAGAATACGGAATGCCTGCCATGAATATATCCTATCACATGGTGTATACCGGCAATCCGGGCACCGGCAAGACAACTGTGGCAAGACTGGTAGCAGCTATCTATAAAGAGCTTGGAATCTTAACCAAGGGAAATCTTGTGGAGACTGACAGAAGCGGACTGGTGGCAGGGTATGTGGGCCAGACGGCACTTAAGGTAAAAGAAGTGGTGGAAGAAGCTCTGGGAGGTGTGCTCTTTATCGATGAGGCTTATTCCCTTGCGGGAGATAATCTTCCCGGTGATTTTGGCAAGGAAGCGATAGATGCGCTGGTAAAACTGATGGAGGATAACAGAGACAATCTGGTGGTCATTGTGGCCGGATACCAGGAGGAAATGAAGAACTTCCTAAAGTCCAATACCGGGCTGATATCAAGATTCAACCGTTTTATAGAATTTCCGGATTATATGGTAGATGAATTGACGGATATTCTCTTAAGAATGGCAGAAAAGTCCGGGCTTACCATGGAAGAAGATGCGCTTATGAATATCAGAAGGTATTTGGCTGACATGGAGGGTGTGAGGGCGAAAGAATTCGGGAATGCCAGAGGTATACGAAATATATTTGAAAAGATATTGATTAACCAGGCAAACCGCCTGGCTGCCTGCGATAAACCGACCAGGGAGCAGGTATCCATGATATGCCTGGAAGATATATATAAGCTGAATTAAAGTTTGATAACTTCTCGGAGCATAATAGTATCATATAGCCGGAATTTTATGCGGGATTAGAATAAACGAAGATAAAAGCTTATCAAAAAACAGCAAAATAAAGGAGAAGCGTATGAAATACAAATACGTAGTAGTAGGAGCCGGGCTGGCAGGACTGACAGCCGCAGAAAGAATAGCAGAAGTACTTGATGAAGAGGTCTTAGTGATTGAGAAGAGAAGTCATATCGGAGGAAATGTCTATGACTCTTATAATGAGGACGGAATCTTAATCCATAATTACGGCCCTCATATTTTTCATACAAATGATAAGGAAGTCTATGAATATTTAAGCCAGTTTACTCCCTGGTATCATTTCTGGCACAGGGTATTGACCTATGTGGATGGCAATCTGATACCGATGCCTATTACTGTTGAGACTGTGAATAAAATGTATAACCTGAATTTAAGCTGTTTTGAGGTAGAGGAATTCCTGGAGAAACAGGCCGTAGCCGTAGACGAAGTACGTACCAGTAAAGATGTGGCTTTAAGTAAGGTGGGGGAAGACATCTATAAGAAGATTTTTGAGAATTACACAAGAAAGCAGTGGGGAGTTGACCCTGCCGAACTGGATACAGCGGTTATTTCCAGAATTCCTATCAGGGCAAACAGGGATACCAGGTATTTCAGTGACAAATACCAGGGCATGCCAAAATACGGCTATACTAAGATGTGCGAGAACATGATCCGCAATAAGAAAATCAAAATTTTATTAAATACCGACTATAAAGAAATAATTGGTGATCTGGAGTATGACAAATTGATATATACCGGTCCCACAGATTATTTCTATGATTATAAACACGGAAAGATGGCTTACAGAAGCCTGGAGTTCCAGTTTGAGACTTACTCCAGAGACGAATACCAGGAAGCTCCGGTAGTAAACTATCCAAATGATTATGATTTTACAAGAATCACAGAATTTAAGAAGCTTACGGGACAAGAGCATACAAAGACCACTATTCTAAAGGAATTTCCCACCGGAGAGGGAGAGCCTTATTATCCTTTCCCCACAAAGGAATACCAGCAGCAGTTTAAGCTCTATCAGACAGAGATGGAAAAGGAAAAGAAGGTCATATTCCTTGGAAGACTTGCAGAATACCGCTATTACAACATGGACGGAGTGGTAAGGCGCGCATTAAATGCTTTCAAAGGAGGCTTCCGTGGATAAACTCTATATTGTAATTCCTGCCTATAACGAAGAGGAAACAATCGTAAGTGTAATAAATGAATGGTATCAGGTGGTGGAAAAAGTAGGAAATGGCAGCCGCCTGGTTATTATTGATGATGGCAGCAAGGATAAGACTTTTCAGATAATGAAAGAAGCTGCCGCAGGAAGAGAAGCCTTTCTGCCTCTTACCAAGCCAAACGGAGGACATGGCGCTACTATCCTTTACGGATACAATTATGCCATAAAAGAAGGCGCTGATTATATTTTTCAGACGGATTCCGACGGGCAGACCCTCCCGGAAGAATTCTGGGAGTTCTGGAAGAACAGAAAAGATTATGATATGATAATCGGTCATAGAAAGGGCAGGCAGGATGGTTTTTCAAGAGTCTTTGTAACAAAGACCTTAAAATTCGTTCTGCAGCTGGTATTCCATGTGGCGGTGAGGGATGCCAATACGCCTTTCCGGCTGATGGAAAGCAAGGTCCTAAAGGAAAACATTAAGCTGATACCGGAGAATTACAATCTCTCCAATGTTATAATATCTGTGATATATGCAAAAAAAAATAAAAAAGTAAAATATATTCCCATTACCTTCCGGCCAAGGCAGGGTGGAGTAAATTCTATTAATATGAAGAAGATATTCCGTATCGGCAAACAGGCGCTGAAGGACTTTTCCGCCATCAACCGGTATATTGGTTAATAGCAATTTTTATGGGAAGGACAGGCGTGCAGATGGATACAAAAAGGAACAGGATAGGAAATATCCTTCAAATGACTTTAACCATAGTTCTGATAGTAGCTTTATTTCTCGGAGGCTTTTTTCTGCTGGGAAAGGACTTCACTCCCTTTATCAGGTGGTGGGGAGTGCTGCTGTTATTAGGGTTTGCATTTTTACCGCTTACAGGTATACTTTTTGAGAGTTTTCATGATAAAGGATATTTATTTTCTAAAACCATAGGAATTGCCATAACCGGGTATTTAGTATGGCTGCTGTCTTCTATGCGGATACTAAAATTCACCGGCATTTCCTGTGTTGTAATTTTCATTATTCTAATAATTATCAATGTCCTGATGCTTACATTTTGGAAGAAGAAAAAGGTTACCTTTACCAGAGTGAATTTGAAAGCAGTACTGACAGAAGAGCTTTTATTTTTACTGTTCTTCCTTGTATGGACTTATATCAGAGGCTTTAAGCCGGAAGCCCACGGTACGGAGAAGTTCATGGATTACGGCTTTATGGCTGCCATGATGAGGTCGGACTATATGCCTCCAAAGGATATGTGGTTTGCCGGAGGTACTATCAATTACTATTATGTAGGTCAGTTCCTGGCGACTTTTTTGACTAAGTTTTCCTTCATCAAAGCCAATGAGGGCTATAATCTTATGCTTATGACCCTGGCCGCTTTTGGATTTGTACTGCCCTATGCAATTGCTTATAATGTGACTCTGAGATACTTAAAGGATAAAGGGGCCGCCAGCAGGTGGAAAGCTCCATTTGCCGGTGTTTTATCCGGTGCGGGAGTATCTCTGGCGGGAAATATACACTTTGTGCTTTTTTATTGGGTCGTACCGGGAATTCGTTCTTTTCTTGGAATAACCGGTGAATTTAAGGATTACTGGTTCCCCAATTCCACAAGGTATATCGGATATAATCCGGATACCCATGACAAGACCATCCATGAATACCCCAGTTATTCCTTTGTATTGGGAGATCTGCATGCCCATGTATTGAATATTATGTTGGTGCTGACAGTAACAGCGATTCTCTTTGCCTGGCTGTTAAAACGCAAAAAGCTTATGGAAGAGGGCTTTGGGGAAGAAAAGCACCCACAGCTGTTAAAGGAAATTTTTGACCCGCATATTATACTGATAGGATTTTTTATTGGTGTGTTTCATACCACTAATTTCTGGGATTATCCCATTTATTTTGTGGTAGCGGGAGCCGTGATATTATTTTTCAATTTGGTTTTCTATGGATTCCATATCAAGGCTTACGGAGTGACAGCACTGCAGGGAGCATTAGTTCTGGCGCTTTCTGAGATTACGGCACTTCCCTTTACCTTGAATTTTGACCAGATATCTACGGAAATTAACCTTGCCCAGACCCATACACCCCTGTACCAGCTGATTATACTTTGGGGACTTCCAATCAGTGTTGTGCTGGGATTGCTTACAGAATTGGTAATGCTTCAAAGAAGAAGGGACAAAGGACTGCTCCTTCAGATATCGGCAAACAGTGAAGTAATCTACCAGGAAGATGCCCAAAAGAATAGATATACCGGCATAAAAGGGTTCTTGTATAACCTTTCCGTATCGGAATTATTTATTCTGACCATTGGCCTTTGTGCAATTGGTTTGGTACTGATTCCGGAGATTATTTATGTAAAGGACATCTATACCGGAGATTATAAAAGAGCAAATACCATGTTTAAGCTGACTTATCAGGCGTTTATTCTCTTTGGGACCAGCTGCGGATTTATTTTTACAAAATTTATTCATAAGCCTGTTTTTACCTGGCAGAAGAAGTTTACCGTCATTACTTTGCTATTATTCTTATGTACCTTATGGTACAGCGAAGTATCCATTAAAGCCTGGTATGGCAATGTTTTTGTAACAAAAAATTACAAAGGACTTGATGCCATTGCTTTTATGGAAAATACGATGCCGGACGATTATGAGACGGTGAAGTGGCTTAATGAAAATGTATCCGGAACTCCCGTTGTTCTGGAAGCAAACGGAGACAGCTATACGGATAATGAACGAATATCCATGGCAACCGGACTTCCGACTGTTCTTGGCTGGTATGTTCATGAGTGGCTCTGGCGAGGGGATACGGTTGTTTTAAATCAGAGAATCGATGATATCAAGAACTTATACACGGCAACGGATATAGGCACAGCGAAGGAAATTATTGAAAAGTACCATATTCAATATATTTATGTAGGCAAACTTGAACAGGATAAATTCCCTGAGATGGACCAAAGCTTCATAAAAAGCCTTGGCAGTGTGGTTCTTGATTATGCGGAAACTTCAGACAAGAACTATGAATCATTTTTGATTAAGGTTTCCGATTAGAGAAAATTTTATTTTTCATAACTTTATTATAAAATAAACACAGGCTGTCGCAAAATGAATTTTTCATACAAAATATTGGTGCTGACCAAGTGTCCATGAATCATATCTTGTTGAATTTTTGTATTTTGCGATAGCCTGAATTAATCACAATTCTTTAAGATAAATTTATAAGAAACATATCTTAAAAGAAACAACTAACATAAATTTCCTGAGTATTTCAGAATTTACGGAACATAATAATAGTGTAACAAACAACAACAAAAATTATTTGTAGCCGCATAGACGGCAAGAATAAGTAAATGGAGGAGTTTATTATGTCAAGTAGAAACAGAGCAGAAGTACCTCAGGCTAAGGAAGCCTTAAACAGATTTAAGTATGAAGTAGCAAGTGAAATTGGTGTACCTTTAAAACAGGGTTATAACGGAGACTTAACTTCCTACCAAAACGGTAGCGTCGGCGGAATGATGGTTAAAAAAATGATAGCCGAGCAGGAAAAGAAAATGTCCGGTCAGCAGTAATATAGAGGGATGAAAGAGGGGTTCTAAACCAAAGGCTCTAGACCATTGGTTTAGAGCCCTTCTTTCTATTATATTCAATAATTGCCAATATTTAGTTTTTGAATAGTTTTATTGAATTATCCGGATAGGTGGAGTAGAATAGTAATCAGAGTACATACTAGGAAACTTGTACTAGGCGGTAAAATTGGGTTGACAAACCAAGAGAATAATATACAATATTAATAGATATTTTAGTGAAATCAAGTACATTAGAAGTGCTTTTGTAACAGGAGTTTGTATGAGAGTTATTGCAGGAACAGCTAAGAGAATACCGTTAAGAACTGTGGAAGGGTTAGAGACAAGACCGACTACGGACAGAATTAAAGAGACTCTGTTCAACATGGTCAATAACAGGCTGGCTGACTGCGATTTTCTGGATTTATTCAGCGGGAGCGGAGCCATTGGGATTGAAGCATTAAGCAGGGGCGCAGGTTCCGCTGTTTTTGTTGAAAACAATAAACATGCTATGGATTGCATTAAATATAATCTGAATGCAACCAGGCTTGCCGATAAAGGACAAGGACTTTTAATGGATGCAGTATCTGCCATCCGTGCCCTTGAGGTACAGGGGAAGGTATTTGATATTATTTTTTTGGATCCTCCCTATAATCACCTCTATGAGCAGCAGGTGTTAAATGCTTTGAAAAATTCAGGCATTGTATATTGTGACACCCTAATTATCGTGGAGGCCTCCAAGGAGACAAGCTTTGATTATCTCTCAGAGTCGCCTTTTCGGATTACAAAAGAAAAAGTATACAAGACAAATAAACATGTTTTTATAGAGCCGGTGCAGCTTGGAAAGGAATTATAATGAGAATCGGGATATATCCGGGAAGCTTTGATCCGGTAACCTTTGGGCATATTGATATAATCAAACGTGCTTCCAGGCTGGTGGATATCTTAATTATAGGTGTTCTGACTAACAGCAGCAAGGCGCCCTTATTTACTACAAAGGAGAGGGCAGATTTCCTTAAGATTGCAACAGCGGATATCAGTAATGTGAAGATAGAAGAATACAGGGGCCTGTTAGTGGATTATGCCAGAGAAAAACAGGCAAATGTAATATTCAGAGGTTTGAGAGCAGTGACGGATTTTGAATATGAATTGCAGCTGGCACAGACAAACCATATACTGAATGCGGCTGTGGATACGGTTTTTCTTACGACCAGCATGGAATATGCTTATCTTAGCTCCAGTACCGTGAAGGAAATAGCAAGCTATGGGGGGAATATTGAGAAATTTGTTCCGGCTCCTATTGTCCAGTCAATTTATGATAAATATCAAGAATTAAGGAGAGTTTAGGATGGGTGCTAGTAGAATAGAACAATTAATTGAAGATATTTATGAATTTGTAGAAAGCTGCAGGATGCAGCCCTTATCATCCACAAAAGTGATTGTCCCAAAAGATGAACTCTATGATTTACTGGATGAATTACGTCTTCGTACACCGGATGAAATAAAAAGGTACCAGAAAATTATTGCAAATAGAGATGCGATTATCGCTGATGCAGAAGAAAAGGCAGCAGCTATTCTGGCAGAGGCCGGAGAGAGAGCCAATGCCCTTTTAGAAGAAAATGAGATTATGCAGCAGGCCTATTACCATGCAGAGGTTCTGGCAAAGAATGCGGAGGAGGAAGCGGAGCGTCTTGTTAATGAAGCCAATGAAGATGCGATGCAGATACGCCAGAGCGCCCTTTCCTATACCTCCGATATGTTAACAGATGCTGAACAGATATTAGAGAATGCTTATCAGAGCAGCAAATCCAAATATGACAGCTTATTGAATACCCTGAAGGGAAATCTTGAGATCATTGCCAGTAACAAAAGAGAACTGGTAAATGAATCTGCCAGACCCTATGAGGAAAGTGCTATGACGTCGGTTTCCGACAAAGCTGCACAGACCAGGGAGGGTGTAACACAGGAAGAATTCGAAGAATTCGGCTTTGATGAAAACACTTTCTTAAATGGAATTGATTAAGTAATATATACATAGATGGCTGCCAAAAGAAAAGCGACAGTCATATGGAGCAGTTTTTGAATAATATATGTGTGAATAGATAGCCTTGTATCACTGATTACACTATTGGTCTGAGCCAGACCGGATAGGCCGCCGAATGCTGTAATCATTGTTATCAGGGCTATTTTTAGGTCCATAGGAAAGGCAGCAGTACTGATTTTATTAATGCCCGTTGTAATCTCTATAAACCCTAAGATAATAACTTTTAATATATTGTTTGAGGGACCAATGTCGGAAAAAATCTGTGCGGTGATAGAAAAAAGGATAACATAACCTCCAACGCGGGTTATAATATCAAAAGCGTCCATAATACTTTTATCCAGTTTCTTAAAATCAAAACGGCTGTTGTCTTCATATTCAGCTAACTCCGCAGGCACCTTGCCCTGCATATGCAGAGCGGAGAGCCTTTGCCTGGAAGCCGCCGGTGTAACTTTACGGAAAGCCTTCCAAATATAGGTGGACAGCAGAGCAGAAAGGTATAGTATAAGGAGCAGAGCTATCCGGATATCCGGCCTGTTAAGCTGAGTAAGGGAGATATAGCTCATGATAAACATGGGACTTGCATTGTTGCATAATCCTAAGAGATATTGCCCTTCTTCTGTGGTAAGCTCTCCTCTTTTTATCATATCCGCCGTTGTTTTGGCCCCTACCGGAATTCCTGACAGAAAGCCGATTAATACCGGATAGCAGCCGTTTTTTGATACACGGAATATTCGATGGAATATCGGATATAATATTCTGCTTAGCAGGGCAGAGATTTTCATCTGGACAATCAGGTTGGACAATATCATAAAGGGCAGCAGGGTGGGAAGCAAGGTATTGAACCAAAGCAGCAGACCTTTTTTTGCACCCTGGTAGGAAGAGACGGGAAAGATGAGTATAATAGCCAGAAAGAATAAAACAATGGCTCTGGGAATATTTCTTTTTAAGGTATTTTTAAGCTGCATGATGTGTAGATAAGAAATATCTATCTCCTCCTTGTATTACTATAATCTATTTTGGAGGGAGGCGGGATATGCCTTAAAAGAGAATTCTTTCATTTTTGAAAAACAGGTATAATTTTCCGGTGAGTTCGTGATATAATAAAAGCGCAGAGAGGAATTCGGAGCTTGCTCCGAAATTCTGACCGGAGCGATAAAGTTCAAGCCTGCGATATGTGCGGGGTATAATCATGAGCACGTTTTAAGTTTATGATCTAATAAGCAATGCGTGGGTGATGACACGCAAAGATATGCTGAACAGAAAGGAAAAAACAGATGGAACAGACTACGCTAAAAAAACGAAGTGAAGTGAATTCAGAATACAAATGGTCCATAGAAGATTTATTTGCCAATGATGAATTATGGAAAGAAGAATATAGCAAAACAAAAAATAAAATAGAAAAAGTAAAAAATTACAGAGGAAAATTATCCGAATCCGGCAAAATCATGCTCGAATTTCTGAAACTTCAGGATGATATAAATTTTCATCTGCAGCGGGTATATGTTTATGCCAATGAGAAGTACCATGAAGATACCGGTAACAGTTTATATCAGGGACTTTCCGAGCAGGCAGGAAATCTGGCAGTAGAGTATGATGCGGCGGTATCTTTTTCCAATGCAGAAATCTTATCCATGCCGGAGGAAATCTTATTTAATTTTATTAAGAATACACCGGGACTTTCAGCTTATGATTTCGCCTTGAGAGAAATTCTTCGCAACAAGCCGTATACTCTAAGCGGTGAGATGGAAGAACTTCTGGCTATGGCAGGAGATATGGCATCTTCTTCACAGACGATATTTTCAATGTTTAACAATGCGGATATCAAGTTCCCTTCAATTAAGAACGAAAACGGTGAGCTAACGGAACTTACCCATGGCAGGTTTATTCTGTTTCTTGAAAGCCCGGACAGAAACGTTCGAAGAGAAGCTTTCCAGAGTATTTATTCCTCTTATATGAAGTTTAAAAATACGCTGGCGGCAGTCTATAGTGCCAATGTGAAGAAGGAAGCTTTTTATTCCAAAGCCAGAAAGTTCCCTTCTACCATGGCTATGAAATTATACAGCAGCAATATACCGATGGAGGTATATAAGAATCTTATTGAAACAGTACATGAAAAGATGTCTCTTATGCATCGTTACGTGGCCTTGCGAAAGAAGCTGATGGGACTGGAAGAGCTTCATGTATATGATTTATACACACCTATTGTAAAGGATGTGGACATAAAATATAGTTTTCAGGAGGCAAAAGACCTTGTGGTGAAAGCTTTGGCCCCCATGGGAGAGAGTTATCTGGAGGTCTTGCAGCAGGGATTTAAAGACAGGTGGATTGACGTGTATGAGAACCAGGGAAAGAGAAGCGGTGCTTATTCCTGGGGAGCATATGGAACCCATCCATATGTATTATTAAACTACAACAGCAGTCTGGATAATGTATTTACGCTGGCTCATGAGATGGGGCATGCAATGCACAGCTATTATTCTTTCAACCACCAGCCTATTACCTATTCGGATTATAAAATATTTGTGGCAGAAGTGGCTTCAACCTGTAATGAGGCTTTGTTGATGGAATATATGCTTTCCTCCACAGAGGATAAGAAGGAAAAAGCATATCTGATCAATCATTTCCTGGAGCAGTTCCGTACAACCCTGTACAGGCAGACAATGTTTGCGGAATTTGAAATGCTTACCCATGGAATGGCGCAGAGAGGGGAAGCTTTAACCGCTGAAATCTTAAGTGCCAAGTACAAGGAACTGGTGGGGCTGTATTATGGGGAAGACCTTGTTCTGGATGAAGAAATTGCTTTTGAATGGTCCAGAATACCTCATTTTTATACTCCTTTCTATGTTTATCAGTATGCTACCGGTTACTCTGCAGCTATCGCCCTTTCCAGAAAGATATTAAAAGAAGGGGAGAGTGCCGTGGAAGATTATATCGGTAAGTTCCTACAGGGCGGAAGTTCCGATTACCCTATTGAACTTCTTAAGAAAGCCGGTGTTGATATGAGCAGCAAAGAACCTATAAGGCAGGCTTTGGATCTGTTTGAGGAACTGCTTGATAAGATGGAAGAATTGCAGAGTTAGCAGTACTTAGGGCTTTGCAAGGCAGGTAGTAGTATCGGCTGGAATTATTGCGGGATTAGTAAAATGATATAAAACGGATAGATATAAATAAAACAGGGAATCCTCCCGCAGATATTAATCCTGCAGGACGATTCCCTGTTTATATTCATCTTTTGGCATTATACCAAATTTATGATATACTACCTCATTATAGAGGGCGGTAGAGAAAAATTCTTCTTTTAACATAGACTGAGCGGTTTTTGGCAGCTTGTGTTCCATGCCTCCGACTTTTGTTATCAGTGGAAGCCTGCTCTTTTTTGCCATCGTACGAAGGAGAGGAGAAGAGGTTTTTTTAATCCCCAGAATTCGTGCGTATTGGGCGTAACCGTTTGCCTTGTACTTGGCCATGGATTCCTCTGTGATATTTAGAAGAATATGAAGCAGGGACCGGTTTATCCGGGTAAGGGTCCATTGTTTTGATTTCATGAGCTTTGCGGCTTCCGCATATGATAAGCCAGGCTCCATCAGACTCTTTATTCTGTTAGCCAGGTCGGGTGTAACGTCCAGATATTTTGAAAGGGACGTTTTGGTTTCCGCCATAAGTTTGTATTGCAGTAAAAGGGAGAAATCTTCTTCAAAGACCGGCCAGGTCTTTTTATAAGAAGTACTCAGTATGGGGAAGATTTCTTTTGGAACGTGGTTGATAAGGTCCGTAAGCACCGAGCCGTTTCTAACTGCCGTTCTGATGGCAGTAGCACTGCTGATAATGGTACCATTGCCTTCATTTAAGGTTTCCTTATGATAACCGGAAGAAATCCGGGGGATTGTTATGGGTTCAATGCTGCTGTTCAGGGAAGTAAGAGCTTTGATATACTCCATTCCCAGAATATTGTTAGGAGAAGAAAAAAGGTCGTCATCCGCTCCTTGCATATACACTTTTAAGGCATCCATCCTGGCCTGGGGAAAAGTCTTGCCGGACTTTAAGGCATCATTCAGAACTTTCTTAAACAGCGGCGGTTCTTCTAAAAGAATCTCAGAGGCCTCTTTTAACGTCTGAATGTTTCCGCATTCGCTTCCAAAACAAAGAGAGTCTACTACGCCAATTCCCTCCAGAATGGAAACCGCCCCCATGGAAAAGTATTCGGCGCTGGCGCTGGAAAAACATACGGGAAGCTCTAAGACCAAATCGGCACCGCAGGAAAGAGCCATCTTTGTTCTGCGGTACTTATCCAGGAGAGCAGGAGCTCCTCTTTGTACATAATTACCGCTCATTACTACAACGCAGTAATCTGCTCCTGTCAGCTTTCTGGCTTCCTTTATATGATGATAATGACCATTGTGGAATGGATTGTATTCTGTTATTAACCCTACGACTTTCATACGATTCTCCTTGCTGCAGACGATGTCAGAGAAATTATCATATCTACTATAGAGGAAAAAGCCGTAGATGTAAAGGCACTAATAAAAATTGAGCGGAATTCTTCGGCACTGACAAGCAGCTTAGCAAGAATCTTATATTAATGATAGATAAGGAAAACGTAAGAAATTCAGCTTGGGAAGGGGATGGTACATCCAGGAAGAAATTGGTATAATAGAATCGATAACTAGTTAAGGGGGAGACTACATGATAAGGATTGCATTGTGTGATGATGAGAGGGACGAGCTGGATGTGTTGGAAACAGTCATAAAGCAATATGAAGAAGAGAAAAATCTTTCCTTCCGAATAACGTCCTTTAAAAAAGGGGAAGAACTTTTAGGCAATTGGGAGAATTTCGACATTGTTTTTTTGGATATCAGAATGAGCGGTATGGATGGAATGGAGGCAGCTAAAAGCATCCGGAAGAAAGATATGCAGGTAGAAATCATCTTTATCACCAGCCATGTTGGACTGACGAAGGAAGCCTTGGCAGTCCATGCTTTTGAATATCTTGAAAAGCCTGTCAGTAAAGAAATGATCTATCAGCAAATGGATGAGGTCCTGGAGAAGATTTCCCATTATAAGCAGATTGAAGCAAAGCGGAAGGAGATTGTGGAAATCAATGCGGGCAAGAGTGTGATGCGGTTTGCAGTTGACGATATTTATTATTTTGAAAGAAACGACCGCAAGATTAAGGCTGTTACGAAAAAGGGGAGTTTTATTGTAAATGAGACCATCTCTTCTTTAGAGAAAAAGCTGAAAGCTTTTGATTTCGTGATGCCGCACCAGAGCTTTGTGGTAAATATCAACCAGATGCAGGATTATTTTAAAGATGAAATCATTATGATGAATAGCGATACCATTCCTGTTGCCCAGAAAAGGTCTTCGGAATTTAAAAAGGTAATGAGGGATTTTCTGCAGAGGCAAATGAATAAGAATTTATAACATAGAAAAATATTATGTGAGAGAGGGTCAAAGGTCGGTATTGACCAGCAAAGGGTGTCTAAATGAATGAAACAATTTATGTGATAGGGTTGTTACTGTCAGGTTTTGTTACAGTACATATTACAATGGATTTTTTTAAGACTTGTTTTGAAAGAAAATATAGAAAGTGGATATACGTATTCTACGAAACAGTCTTTGTTCTGATTTTGGCAGGTGTAAATGCCATCGGAAATGCATGGTTAAACCTTATTACCGTATTTGTATTTGCAGGGGTTCTGGCAGTCAGGATGTATAAAGGGAAGATAATACATAATCTTTCTTTTATGGTACTGCTGATAATTGGTATGAGTGCCTGTGAATCTGTTGGGTATATACTTCTGCACAGCTTCTATCATTGGGCAAAAATTTCTGTCAGCTCGGATAAATTGAGAAGTTTCTATGATATGACAATCAGCCAGGTATTTGTTATCCTGGTCAGCCATCTGTTTATTATCCGCTTTGCCAGAAAAAAAGATATCAGCCACCTGAATCTGCAGCAGTACCTGTTTACCTTTGTTTATTCCGCCTTTAGTATTATGAATATTTACTGTCTTTCCGTGGGGTTAAAAAATATTACGAACAAGGTAGCGTTCATCTGCGTATTGGCTACCTGTGTGGGAATTGTTATCATAAATATTTATTTCCTTAATATTTTGGAGTATGAATCAGAAAATAACCGCTTAATATATGAAAACCGGTTATTTGAGCAGCAGTCGAAAATGCAGTACCAGTACTATGATGCACTGGAGCTTCAGTACAGGGAATCACTGAGTATTATCCATGATGTAAAACGGCATATCCGCTCCATTGAAGAGTTGTATAGGCATCAGGATAATGATGTGGCAAAAGAGTATGCTATCACTATTAACAACAAACTCGATTCCTTTCGGTTGAACGAATATACCTCAAACCGCATGTTAAATGTTATTTTAAACGATAAAATCAAACTTGCGGAAAGTCATAAAATTGATTTTCAATGCAAAGTTGACGACATTGACCTGAGTTTTATAGATAATATGGACCTTACGACGATATTCGCCAATCTTTTGGATAATGCCATCGAAGCCTGTGCCAATGCTCCCGGCAGTAAAAACATCGATTTAAAAGTAGGCTCTTTTAATAATCTGATAGCGGTAACTATAAAAAATACGATGGGAAAGACCGCACAGCCCCATGTGGGTGTCAATGGAATTGAGCATAGTATCAGGTCAAAGCATGAAGGCATCGGTATCCCGAATGTAGTGGCTGTTATTGAAAAATATAATGGAGACTTAAATATGGAAAAAGACGAAGGAGTATTTACGGTAAGTATTGTTTTATCTAAAACGGGAAAAAGACACTGAGAATTGTAGAATAGACAAAAAAGCTGTCGATTATGCATAAGCACTTGATTTTGCAGAAAAGCATTTTATAATGGAGCTGTGTACATAAGAATCAGGGGGAGGATTCAGGTGTTTGGCAAAGCGGCAGATAGTATGGTAAATAAGCTGGTTGAAATGAAAATTATCGGGGCGGAAGACTATGAGCTTTACCGCTTTGGTATTGAAACGGCATTTTTGAAAGGAATTCACCTGATATCCTATATTATTCTTGGTCTTCTGCTTGGAAAAACCACAGAGCTCGTTATATTCCTCTTCGCATTTATTCCGCTTAGAGAATATGCCGGGGGGTACCATGCGGCTACAAAATTGAGATGCTATATTATATCCTGTTTAAGTATCCTTTCTATGCTGCTTATCCTGAGAGCCCTTCCGGAGGTTTATTACTCTGACAGTATGTATCTGGCAGTATTTTCAGGGGTTTTGCTTTTGTTTTTGGTACCGGTAGAAACAAAGAATAAGCTTATGGATGATTCGGAGAAGACCTATTACAAGAGCAAGGCAGGTTTTATCATAGTACTTTTGCTGACATTAGCCCTATTTTTATTTATGCTGAATCAGTTTTCCTTTAGCTTCCTGTTGGCTTTAGGGTTATTCTATGAACTGGTAGCAGCAGTAACCGGTAAGATAATTCTGGAAATAGGGAAAAATTGACAGAAAAGAATGACCTATTCGTGATAATAATCTGACAAAACGAACCAATATATGGTATTTATTAATACCAATTCATCGTAGAATAGACGAAAAACATGTAGAATAGACATGACATATTGATAAAAAATTCATTATCTTATATAATAACGATTGTAATAGTTATCACGGACAATTGAATAGGAGGTTTTCGTGAAAAGTCAGCTTGAAAAAAGACTACTAAACGCAGTTTCGAAGATAGCCTTGGGTAATGCCAAGAAATCAGCTAATTCTGCTTGTGTGTTTTTCGGCTACCAGGCTAAACTTCCAGAGTCAGTGAAAAACTTAAGAAAATTTTAAATTTGCTACAAAATTCACTCCTACAATTTTTTAGCAGCGAAAATACTGTTAGGCCATATGGCCTAACAGTATTTTTTTGTAGAAAAATATCGATATCCATGCTTGCCAGGCTTTTGGTACTGTGTTACTATAAGCCTAGCTTTCAACATTATTTTTTCTTGTTATAATACCTGTAAAAAGTGGGAAAAATGAAAGACATACCATAAATAGTACAAAAGTACATTAAAATAAATAATAAAAATGATGGAATTTGTTACTTGTAACGAAAAAAGTTTTAGTCTATAATGTATGCTGAGATATTATTGCTCATTTCCCATGGATTAATATACCTGGCAGGTGTATACATATTGGGCTGAGTATGCAAAGTACATTGTTTGTATTACGAAAGGAGATTTTTGTAATGGGATTCATTGACACTATTAAGGAAAGGGCAAAACAGAATAAAAAAACCATTGTTCTGCCGGAGACAAGTGACAGGAGAACACTGGAGGCTGCTGCCAAAATATTGGAGGAAGGAATTGCTAATATCATTCTTGTAGGTAAAAAAGAAGATATTGAAGCAGGCGCACAGGGCCTTGATATATCAGGGGCTACTATCGTTGATCCTTTTACTACGGAAAAGCTTAGCGGCTATGTTGACCTTTTGGTTGAACTTAGAAAAAGCAAAGGTATGACACCGGAAGCAGCAAAGGATGCACTTACAAAGGATTTTCTGACCTTTGGTGTAACAATGGTAAAAGCCGGCGATGCTGATGGTATGGTAGCAGGAGCTATCAATGCAACCGCTAATGTATTAAGACCGTCTCTTCAGATTTTGAAAACAGCACCCGGAACGAAGTTAGTTTCTGCTTTCTTCGTAATGGTTGTACCTGATTGCGAATATGGTGCCAATGGTACCTTTATTTTCTCCGATGCCGGATTAAACCAGAATCCTAATGCAGAAGAGTTAGCCGCTATCGCAGGAAGCTCAGCAAAGAGTTTTCAGTTGTTAGTAGGAGAGGAACCTGTTGTTGCCATGCTTTCACATTCTACAAAGGGAAGTGCAAAGCATGCGGATGTGGACAAGGTTCTTGAGGCAACAAAGCTTGCTAAGGAAGCATATCCGGATGTTAAAATAGATGGTGAATATCAGTTAGATGCTGCTATCGTTCCCAGTGTCGGCGCTCAAAAAGCACCTGGAAGTGATATTGCCGGCAAAGCTAACGTACTTATTTTCCCCGATTTGGATGCAGGAAATATTGGATATAAACTTACACAAAGACTTGCAAAAGCAGAAGCTTACGGCCCTATTACCCAGGGTATTGCTAAGCCGGTAAATGACTTATCAAGAGGCTGTACAGCAGAAGATATCGTAGGTGTTATTGCAATTACTGCAGTTCAGGCGGCTGCAAACTAGACTGGGAAAGACTTGTTGATTTAAGTACGCTAAGATGCGTCACCTGGAGACAGGTTGAAAAAACAAAGACAGTTTTTTTAACTATGGATTCAGGAATATCAAATCGAAGATTTGATATTCACGAAAGGAGTAAAAATGAAAATATTAGTGGTAAATTGTGGTAGTTCATCATTAAAATATCAGTTGATTGATTCAGAGACAGAAAAGGCACTTGCTGTAGGTATATGTGAGAGAATCGGAATTGACGGAAGATTGGTTCATACACCTGCCGGCGGTGAGAAAATCCGTATGGAAGCAGACATGCCGGATCACAAAGCTGCTATTAAGTATGTATTGGACGCTTTAATAAACAGTGAGTATGGTGTAATCGGACATCTTGATGAAATCGGTGCAGTTGGTCATCGTGTTGTTCACGGCGGTGAGAAGTTTGCTTCTTCCATCGTGATTACAGATGAAGTAATTGCCGGAATTGAAGAATGCAGCGATCTGGCACCTCTTCACAACCCTGCCAACTTAATCGGTATTCGTGCGTGTCAGCATTTAATGCCCGGTGTACCTATGGTAGCAGTGTTTGACACAGCTTTCCACCAGACAATGCCTCAGAAAGCATATTTATATGGTCTTCCTTACGAATATTATGAAAACTACAAGATCAGAAGATACGGCTTCCACGGAACCAGCCACAGCTTTGTAGCAAAGAGAGCAGTTACATTATTAGGACTTGATCCCAATAACTCCAAAGTAATCGTATGCCATCTTGGAAACGGCTCCAGTGTTTCAGCAGTATTAAACGGTAAATCCGTTGATACCAGCATGGGTCTTACTCCTCTGGAAGGACTTATCATGGGTACCAGAAGCGGAAGCATCGATCCTGCCATCATTGAGTACCTTATGAAAAAAGAAGGTATGTCCATTGATGATGTAATGGAAGTATTAAATAAGAAATCCGGTGTTCTTGGCCTTTCCGGTCTTTCAAGTGACTTCAGAGACTTGGAAGATGCTACGGCAGAAGGCAATGAAAAAGCTATTATGGCTGTTGACGTATTCAACTACCACGTTGCAAAAACCATCGGTTCCTATGTAGCAGCTATGAACGGTGTAGATGCCATAGTATTTACAGCAGGTCTTGGTGAGAATGATAAGGCTGTAAGAAAAGGAACAATGAGCTATTTAGGTTATCTGGGCGTTGAGATAAATGAAGCAAACAACAATACCAGAGGTAAGGAAATAGAACTTTCCACTCCTGAATCCAAGGTTAAAGTATATATCATCCCTACCAATGAAGAGCTTGCTATAGCAAGAGAGACTGTTGGTCTCTTAGCATAAAGCAGTAACCGTTCACAGAAAGAGTGAAAGAGAAGCCTTTCACTCTCCCAAATATATCAGGAAAAGTTAAAATATACATTGACAAATAATAGACCACTGATTATAATAGTAACAGTGCGAATTTTTGAAGATAGGAGATTGTTATGATTATTAATTTGTCGGAGATTATGTCGGTCAAAGGCAATGTCGTGTCTGTACAAGCTCCCATCGAAGCAGAGAATTTTTGTATGGAAGGTGAATCCTATCCTTTTGCAAAGAAGGAACCGGTGGACTTAAAGATAACCCATTTAGGTGACCGTAAGGTTAAGCTGGAAGGCAGAATAGAAGTCTCTCTGTTAATTCCGTGCAGCAGATGCCTTAAAGACGTAAACATACCTTTAAATCT
This sequence comes from Bacillota bacterium, assembly GCA_023450835.1. Lineage (GTDB taxonomy): Bacteria > Bacillota > Clostridia > Lachnospirales > Lachnospiraceae > Anaerocolumna. The sequence continues at coordinate 27,673 of JAEXGM010000004.1, forward strand.
GGATTTTTCCAAGGAATTGGATTTTATGAAGGATTCGGAGGAACGTATTAAGGAATTGGATGAAACAAATTATATTAGTGGATATAATCTTGATGTTGATTTACTGGTCTATGACGAAATACTAATAGACTTTCCCATGAAGGTTCTGTGCGACGAGAATTGTAAAGGATTTTGCAAGGTATGCGGGTCTGATTTGAATAAAGGTGAGTGTTCTTGTGAAAAGCAGGTCCTCGATCCCAGAATGTCAGTAATCCGAGATATATTCAATAATTTTAAGGAGGTGTAATCATGGGAGCTATCTGTCCGAAGAATAAACATTCCAAAGCGAGAAGAGACAGCCGTAGGGCAAACTGGAAAATGTCTGCACCTAATTTAGTAAAGTGCAGCAAGTGCGGTGAATTAATGATGCCTCACAGAGTGTGCAAAGCTTGTGGTTCTTATAACAAGAAAGAAATCATTTCTACAGAGAAATAGTTGAAAATCAAGGCCTCCAGGGATTTCTGGGGGCCTTATTTTTATGCCTGTCTTACTGATTGTCGATAAAAGTCGATATATGGAACAAAAGTCTGTTTCCTTTCATAAATTATTGTGAAAGGAGGTAAGGCCAATGAGTGAGGAAATATCTAAAAAAGCTGCTGTGGAAACGAAACCGCAAGCATCTGATTTAGATAACATCAGATATGAACCGACAGCATTGATGAGAGAATCTTCCAGACTTTTATTCCGTATTCCTGTATTTTTAAGTCATCCCAGCAGGTTGAATTCTGTTCAGCAAATGTTTGTTGATGCGATAATTCTGCAGATTAGGGAAGCATTGTTGTTTCCCAGGACATTACCCATATCAGAGCAGTACCCCGAAACACCTTTAACCAATATACGCCGAATGATATTATCCAGTTATGGAATGGTATCACTTAATTTACGGCAGCGAAATGTAGCCTTTATTGAAAACAACCTGAATCAGCCGCTTACAGGCACTGCATGGGAAGGAAGCCCGTTTGCTCAGATAGAACCCGGCATGGCATATCAATATGGTTTGCCGCTGCTGCTTATCAGAGAAACAGGAGTGGAGCAGAATGGAATCTGGTCATTTGGAATAGGACCGTTTCTGATTCTGGAGTGGGATTCCACTGCAGCAGACCCTATAAACAGCTTTTTTGCGAAGAATGATTGGAAATCTATCTTCCAGAATTGGACCGGACAGGTAAGAAATGGTTACTATCTGCAGACAGAACCGCCTTTTCAGTATTCCTGTTCAAAAGATTTTGATTAATTAGTATTTATATTAATTTGAAAATAAATAAGACCTTCGGGTTTCCCTGAAGGTCTTAAATAATTGCCGGATTGAAATGTTAGTTTCCTCCCGGACCGTCTCTACGCTCGGACTCATCTGAAGATATACCGTATGCCTGTGACACCGTATGCATATCTTTCATCGAAGATTCCGTGCCGGCGTTTGTTTCGTTGACACTCACATCGTGCATCTTACCAGTTGTCTTATTCTTAGAACTGTGTTTAGAATTACAATTTTTCGTGTTTGCCATCATAAACTCCTTCTGAGACTTTTTTCGTTCTTTTACAAGAACCATTCACCTTTAAATGTTTTGGTTATTTTCCATTTGCAACGAATTTGCTGTAATTTTAAATAATAACGTAATCATTTATTAGTGAACAAATTTAGTATAACCGTTACGTTTATTTTTATGTATGACTTACAAGCGGTAATAATTTTTAAGGAGCATAAGCAAACCTTCTCCAAAGGCTGCAAGGTCTTTTGCAGGCATTTCTTTTAATTTCTCAGCTTCCATATAAGTAATCTTATCTGCATAATTTTTTTTAAAATAAGGGTCGAAACAGGTGTCTCCTTCATGAATACCCTGAGGGATAAATTTTCCGTTTCTCTTTAGATAGCAGGTTGATGGAGTCGCTTTCTTTCTGTATTCTTTATCCACATATTGGGAAACGCTTTTATGCACTGCCATATCCTCCATGGGAAGATAATAGTAATCGGAAGGCGGAGAAAGGTAATATTTCAGTGTGCCATTGTAAACCGGTATTTTAAATATTAAAGAGCAGCCATCAAAAGCAACAACTAATTCCATACCCTCTATTATTTCCTGATTGCTTTTAAGAGAGGTTTTTTCTTTTAAAGGGCAGGATACGGTAAAAGCCCCGGGAAAAGAAAAAGGCAGCTGACAGGTAAGGGATACCAGACTTTGATCTTCTGAGAATTCACAGGTTATCAAAGAATGAGAGTCTGTTAAAGTGCCGGATGCCAGGATGTCCCTAAAATAAAGCATACCGGATATAGGGAGCAGACTTCTTACATCTTCCAGATTATGCAGGAGTAAGATATTCTCCAGGTCAGCCGCGCTGGGATTAGCACCGTTATTAGCAGGAGCAGATTGCCCTGCCAGTCTTTCATAAGCCAGTCTTCCTAAGTAGCCGGAATAAAGGGATATCAGCTCTTCACCGGAATAGGTGTCCATTCTTTTCAGACCAAGATAACTCTCTATTGCTTTCAAACGGATACTTTCAAAGGATAGCAATTTTTTTAGGGGAAGTATCGACTTGTATAAATCAACACTTTCTATATGAGCAAAGGGGTCAGCAATCCCATACATTTCAGCCTTTTTCTGCAGAAAAGGAATATCGAAGCCGCTGCCATTGTAGTGAATTAAACGCCGATAGTCTTTTAAAAAGTCAAAGAAGGCAAGGATAAACTCGAGCTCCTTTGCAGGTTCTGTGTTAAGCCATTGGATTATTTCCCAGGAATCTTCCTTGCAGTACATACAGCCAATAAGATAGACATAGGAAGTCTTGGCAGAAAAACCAGTGGTCTCAATATCGAAGAAAAGGATTTCTTCCTTCTTAAAGGGTTCGTGAACTGGATAAGTATATTCTATTTGAAGCTGAGTAAGTTTTGTTTTCATAGTAACCTCTTTCGTGAATATCAAATCTTTGATTTGATATTCCTGAATCCGTAGTTGAAAAATGTCTTTTATTTTTCGACTAACCTCTTTCGTGAATATCAAATCTTCAATTTGATATTCTTGAATCTGTAGTTGAAAAAGTCTTTCGTTAATCTATCGTTGAAATATCATTCATTTAATAAGTTTACCTTTTTATTTTAACATAAGAAAGCATGTTTACAAGTGAAATGATTATAACTGATATTTTTTTAATACGGAGGTATTGTTGACGCCTTCTTTTCTCAAAGCAGTTTCCGGCAGTTTTCCCAACTTTTATAACAATTCTAATTCTCAGAGTTATCCCAGTGAGGACAAGATATTAAACAAAAGATAGTCCCGCCTTAATCTAAATATCCTCCGTTGCTTCCAATACCAAAGAAAGCTAATATAAATGCAAACTTAATTTACCGCAGCGATTAGAGTAAACTCAGGCGGTTTATTGCTAAAAAATATTAAAGGAGGCAGCCATGTCCTTAAGTCTTAAAGAAGTGATAAAAAAATATCCCGAATTCCCACCTCTGATAGCGATAAAAATTGACGCCCAGAGAAGAGGCGTTTATTATTCGAAACAGGCACTGGAGGTATTGAATGAAGAAAAGCATCAGATCAGAGGTTCAACCCTCTTTGGTGCAAGAGATGCCAAACTGACTCCGGTGCCGGAATCTCTGGTGTTAAGAGACGGAACGATTTTGCTGACGGACTCTACTCCGCTGGAACAGAATCCCTATATTGTAGATGTAATTGATGGGAAGCTTGGCTTAACCGATAACGGCGAATTCATAGAAAGTGTGGAATACTGGCCGAGGCCCGCTTATTACGGTAAGGTGACAGAAAGCGGAAAGCTGATGGAGCATGTGGTAACGGTAAGACCGCAGAGATTGCAGGTAATGCCCTCCAGCTATTGCCACTTCTGGACCAATGAGCAGGGATGTAAATACTGTGATATCGTCAATCATTTGAAAGATCAGAAGAATGAGCTGGGTATTAATCCAAAACTAAAGCCCCAGGAGGTTGCCGAGGTCATAAAAGAAGCCTTAAAGCAGCCCGGCAGATTCTCGAGTATCTGCCTGACCGCCGGTTCCGACACCAGAGGAATGGAACCTTTTGATGAAGAGGTAGATTACTATATTGCGATTTTAAAAGAGATAGGGAAGCTTTTTCGCACAGAACGCTTTCCGAGCCAGTTAATTGGCACGGCCTTTCAGGAAAACCAGCTGCGAAGGCTCTATGAGGAAACCGGTCTAACCAGTTATACTGCGGATATTGAGGTGTTGAATGAGGAGCTCTTTAACTGGATATGTCCCGGAAAGGCGGAATGGATCGGTTATCAGGAGTGGAAGAGGCGCTTAATTAAGGCTGTAGATATATTTGGAAGAGGTAATGTCAATACGGGAATTGTTGCCGGAGTTGAATTTGCGAAGCCCTATGGCTTTACCGATGAGGAAAAGGCACTTCAGGCGGTGCTTGGTGAGGCAAGAGACCTTGCAGAGCATGGAGTTTCCACGGTATATGTTGTATGGATACCAAGGCCCCATTCTTATTTTCATGACCAAAAGAATGCGTCCCTGGAGTATTATGTCCGGCTGGCAAAGGGTCTGCATGACCTTAGAGCGGAATATGATCTGCCTGTGGATTTCGATGATTACCGACGGTGCGGAAATCATCCGGATACTGATTTGACAAGAATAATATAGGGGGAGATTACTATGGCGGCTGTATTAAAGAAAGAAATCATTGATCTGATAAATGAAAAAAGTACGGTGAAAATACTGGCAACAACGGATGCGGATGGTCTTCCCCGCGGAGATGTAAAGGAGTACCTTACGGTAAATACAGAGGGGAAGCTTCAATATCTTGAGCTTTTGGAGACAGCACGCAGCTATAAGAATTTTACCAGAAGCTTATGGTTTGACCAAAAGATTTCCGTTACCATTCTGGGGGAGAATAAGGAAAGTTACCTGATTATCGGTAAGCCGGAGAAAATACATATCAGCGGAGAGCTGTATGAAGAACAGTATAACTATATCAGAGAATACCTGGGAGATGTGGATCTGGCTGCTGTATGTATTATTGAACCTTTAAGCATCCTTGATACCACCCTGGCAAAGAACATGCTGGAGCAGGATGCTAAAAGACCTGTTTTCCGGCATCTGGACCGACTTATCAAATAACCGGAGGAGAGCAAAGACATGGCGGAAAAAGAAGAAAAAAATATCAGAATAGTGAAAGCACAAGAGAAGGATATTGCACTGGTGGTATCCTTACGAAAACTATTATTTCAGGAGATGGGCGTGCCGGAGGAGTCTTTTATTGAGAATGTGTACAATGTGATTGAAACCTACTATGCCGAGGAACTTTCAGGGGACAATATTGCTCATTATATTGCATATGACGGGGATAAACCGGTAGCAGTGGCAGGAGCGTTAATAAAGACGGATTTTCCTTATTACCTTTTTAATCCGGGTTATTACGGATGGATTATTGATGTCTATACTGTGACGGAATACCGCGGAAGAGGGCTGGCTTCCGAGCTGATTGATAAAGCCCATCAGTGGCTTAGGGAGAAAGGGGTGACGGAGTCGAAACTAATCGCCTCCGGAAGCAAGGCACGCAAATTATATGACCGGCTGGGTTACCGTGCTACCTGGGAGATGAGCTATAATTTATCCGGACTGCCGACCTATAACGAGTATATCGACCAGAACGGGGACGGAGAAGGTATTTGATTGACATCTTAAGATTAGACGTTGGAGAAAAAATATCAATCACCAAAATTTCCTCTTATACAAATCAAAATATATTCTATAGAAAATGAATCAAAATAATTATATTATAAACATATCGGAATACTATGCAATTAATTCTTGCAGTGAATAGCAATTGAAAGGGGATTTCCTATGGCTCAGGACATAACACTTGATAAGGCAGAGGTTGACAAGGCAGAGATTAATAAGCCTAAGGCTGCTGTATTTCAAAAAAGAAGGTATCGAAAACTTCAGCGGGAGCACGTTGAGGAAGTCTGTATTAGCATTGGGACCTTTGTGGTATTGGCAATAATTTGGTATGTTATAACGAAGCTTAAGCTGGTATCAGATGTGCTGGTACCGACGCCTGCCAGGGTATTGAAGAGTCTTAGGACACTGATCTTTGAAGGATATAAAGGAGTGCCGCTATTGAAGCATTTGACAGACAGCCTTTACCGGCTGCTGAGTGCATATGTCCTGGCCGGTATTTTTGGAATCGCACTGGGCCTTGCCAGCGGATATAACCGAAGAATCCGGGCTGTCTTTGATCCCTTGGTGGAGTTTTATCAATCCCTGCCGCCGCTGGCTTATTATACGTTGCTGATTATATGGCTTGGAATCGAAAATAAATCAAAAATTACACTATTGTTTCTGGCAGCTTTTGCATCAGTTTACATATCTTCCATGTCCGGTGTGAAAGCCGTAAGAGAGGATTACATCAACGGAGCCTATACGCTGGGAGCAAAAAAGATGCAGGTATTCTGGCATGTAATATTTCCCGCCAGTCTGCCTTATATCTTTACCGGACTTAGGACTTCTATGGCAGCGGCCTTTGGTACTCTGGTAGCAGCGGAAATGGTAGCCTCGGTCACCGGTATTGGCTGGATGGTCTTTGATGCCAGCAGATTTCTTCGAAGTGATATCATATTTGCCGGTCTGATTGTAATGGGTATCACAAGTATTGTCCTTGACCGGACTATCCGTTTTGCGGAAAAGAAGATTGTCCCCTGGAAGGGCAAAGAGTAAATTTATCCGTTAAGTGATTTCAGAATAATCAATATATTATAAGGAGAGAGAATATGAAAAAAAGGAAAAGATTATTAAGCCTCATAGCATTGACCGCACTTGTGTTTACGCTGCTTGCAGGCTGCCAGACGAAGACAGAGAACCAAAATACATCCTCTGGAGGGGAGCCCTCTGCAACGACAGAGCCTTCTGCCACCGATGCGGCAGCGACTCCGGTACCGACGAAAGACGATGCCCAGAGTAATCTCCAATACCCTAAAACAGTTTCTATCGGTTATTTTACAGGAAACGATGATAATGTACTGGTAAAAGAAAACGGCTGGCTTGAGGAAGCCTTGTCTCCATACGGCGTAGAAGTAAAATGGGTCAACTTTCAGGCCGGACGTGAGATGAACAATGCAATGCTTGCCAAGTCCATAGACTTTTCCGGTGGTATCGGAGATCCTCCGGTAGCCATTGCCGCAGCTTCTAATATTCCTTATGAGGTATTCTGGATTAGCTCTGTTATTGGAGAATCAGAAGCACTGGTTGCCAAAAACAGCAGTAATATTACTTCTATTGCAGATCTGAAAGGGAAAAAGATAGCTACTACCGTAAGTTCTACTTCCCATTACAGCCTTTTAAGTGCTTTGGAGTTAAACGGACTTTCTCCAACAGATGTCAACATAATTGATTTGACGCCTCCGGATATTGTTGCGGCCTGGGAACGCGGAGATATTGATGCAGCCTATACCTGGGACCCTAATTTAAGTAAGCTTTATGCTGACGGCACCAAACTGATTTCCAGCAAGGACCTTGCGGCACAGGGAGCACCTACCTCCGGCTATGACATTGTCCGCACTGAATTTGCGCAGAAATATCCGCAGGTAGTAAAGGCCTATATTGATGCATTAATCAAAGCCCATGCTTTATATACAAACGATCCTGACACAGCAGGTGAGCTGTGGGCGAAAGCTAACAGTATCACAAAAGAAGATGCTCTTTTACAGGCAAAGGGAACAGTATGGCTGACAGCGGAACAACAGCTTACTGCCGATTATTTGGGAACCAGTGCTCAGAAAGGGAAGACAGTAGACAGCATAAAGAAGATTGGTGATTTCCTGGTTGATCAGAAATCCCTGGACAGTAAGCTGGATGCCTCTGCCTATGATAAATATGTAAATCCGTCATATCTGGAAAATGCTATAAAATAATGAAAACTGATGAAATGGGAGGCAGACCGATGGAGCTGATACAGGGTACGACAACAGAAGAGGGTAATCCGGAAGGGAAAATTACGATTTATCCGGATAATGCCGATACTGCCAGGCAGGTGATTCTTTTGAATAAGCTGGGACTCACCTATACCTCGGAAAATAACCAGGTACAGGCGCTGGAAGACATAAATCTGGAAATCAGAGAAGGGGAATTTGTATGTCTTTTAGGACCCTCGGGCTGCGGGAAAAGCACGTTGCTTAAAATCATAGCGGGCTTTATCCCTCCGACTGCAGGCGAAGCATATATCAATGACACCAAAATTACCGGGGCTGATTGGCACAGAGGGGTTGTTTTCCAGCAGCCCGCTCTGTATCCCTGGCTCACAGTGGAAGAGAATGTGAAATTTGGACTGAAGATGCGTAAAGTTCCAAAGGCAGAGCAAAAGCAAATTGCGGAATATTATCTGGAAAAGGTCGGTCTTCTGGAATTTCGTAAGCACAAGCCTTATGAATTATCCGGCGGTATGAAACAGAGAATCTCCATAGCAAGGGTTTTGGTCAACAATCCGGATGTGCTGCTAATGGATGAACCCTTTGGTGCGCTGGATGCCCTGACCAGGGACCAGATGCAGAATCTGGTACGTAATATCTGGTGGGAGACCCACAAATCCATTCTGTTCATTACACATGATGTGGATGAAGCCCTGTCCCTTGGGACCAGGGTAATCATTATGTCACCAAGACCCGGACGGATCATAAAGGAGTTTAAGACTTCCTTCACCAATTCCATTACTTCGGATAATGCGGACCAGGTTCGGTTTTCGGCAGAGTTTAAGAGAATCCGGGAAGAGGTATTGGATATGATTAATCATGTGCGGACGGAGTATTATATATAGTGGGGGATTGGCAAAGGGGGAGGTTTTCACAGTGGGACGGCAATTTGCACAAGGCAGAAAGACTCATGCACTGGTTCCAAGGCGCATGAGTTCTTTCTGCCTTGTGCAAATTGCCTGCTTGTGAGTGTGCTGAAATATGCTATTTGTTGAGGTAATTATATAATCGGCTACAGAAGATGAAAAAGATCGGAATCAAGATGAAAAAGACTGGAATAGGCGGCAAAGTGAACGGTACTGTTGCAGAATAAATATTCTGAAATTGATGTGAAAAACGATGCATAAAAGAGGATTTATATTTCTTTTATGCATCGTTTTTAGTATAAGAGGAGATTTTATGTGTTTTGCAACATCCCTATGCAAAAAGTCTATAAGGGATACAATGGTTTCTTCTTTTGAAACAGGTTTACTGTTTCATCATATCTGGAAGTCGGTATTATCCAGATTCCGATATTTTGTGGCATTGTAGCCGTATACGGTTTTAAATTGCTTTAGGAAGTAATTGGTATCCCGGTAACCAATTTGGAAACCGACCTCAAAGGGCTTCAGGCTTGTATTTTTTAAGAGGTATTCTGCCCGCGCCATTTTGATACGGGTGACGTAATCATTATAGTGAATGCCGGTCTTGGAATAGAAGTTATTACTTAAATAGGTGTTGTTTAAAAAGAATTTCTCGGAGATTACCTTCAATTTGAGATCTGTCTCGGGAGAATTCAATATATGTTCACAGATATCCTGGATGTTCTGATCGGGGGTAACCGGATGCAGCTTCGTAATACATGCCGCCAGATAATTTATTTTTCTGCAATATAAGTCCTTATAGGAATCACTGTCTCCATCGTGAAGAAAATCGATTTCACTGAAAAAGGAGGGATTAATATAGTAAGAAAGCCACCTAAAATTACCATAGATGGCAGTAACGATATTGTGGTAGATTTTTTTTACGACGATATCGGCTTTTATTATGTTATCTTTTAACACCAGGTAGGTATTGTCCAGAATGGATTTGAATAAGGGACTTGCAGTATTTTCATTGGCTAGAATATGGGTGATTATTGCATTCTCTTCTGCGGAAGGGTACACCCAGTCGTACTTATCATCCAATACACTGTCCGGGTGGCCGGAATCTGGGGTCATGGCAGACAAATGTCCCTTTACACGTTTTAGAAGCTCCAGAAGGAGTTCTGCCGACACGGGCTTTACCAGATAATCAAAGGCTCCGAGAACAATGCCTTCTCTGGCATAATGGAATTCGCTGTGCTCACTTAGGAAGACAACACAGGCGCACAAATTCTCCTTTTTAATCTCCCGCAGCAGCTGCAGACCATCAATGACCGGCATGCGGATATCGGTCAGTACAAGGTCGTATTCCCTGCTCTTAAGGAGTTCAAGTGCCTGTCTGCCGTTATTTGCCTTATCTGTGACTTCAAAACCTGTTTCTTCACCCCATACCTTAAGCCGTTTTAATTCAGTTAAAAATATTTCCCTGTCATCTACAATAAGGGTTTTATACATGATGGGCCTCCAGTTCAAGTTAAGATATGATCGGCTGCGATGGAAAAATAAGCACAGGCTCCTTTTCCTACTTCACCGGTAAGCCAGACTCTTCCGCCAAATTTCTGAATAATCTTCTTTACAATGGCAAGCCCTACACCGCTGCCTTCAAAATCGTCAATGGAATGCATTCTTTGAAACATTCCGAAGAGATTTTCGGAAAAGTTCATATCAAAGCCCACTCCATTATCCTTTATGTAGAAAATATGCTCCTGATTTTCGAGAAAGTAACCGGCTTTTATTTTGATATCTCCCTTACTCTTTGTAAACTTAAGGGAGTTGGAGAGGAGGTTTACCAGGACCTGTCTTATTAAAACTCCGTCAGCCAGCAGATAGGGAATAGTCTCCTCAATCTCCAGATGAACCCGTTGCTTATGGGTATAGCCAAGGGTTAGTTCTGAGAAAACCTGTTGTATTATGGCTTTCAGATTGAGAGCTTCCTGAATTGGCTCAAAGTCGGCATATTTTGTGTAGTCCAGCAGTTTATTTATCAGGGTCAGGGTATCGCTGCAAATAGTGCGGATATTCTGAATTAATTCGACTCCTTCTTTATTTACCTGGCTGCCGAAGTCCTCGATAAAAATTCTTGCATAGCCGTCAATGGCACGAACAGGCGCCTTGATCTCATGGGAGATCGTAATATTCAGAGCCTGCAGCTCCAAGGTAGCTTCTTCTGCTTTTGATTTCGATATACTATGTTCTGTATTGGTATGAATAATAATCACTCCCTGATAGCAGTATGAATAACTGTAACTTGCTCTTAGAAATAGAAAATAATAATGAATATCATAATTCATATAAAACATATAGGAATAGCATGATTAGAGTATAGCGTTTTCTTTTATCATTGTCAAATTATATTTGAAGATATTGCAACAACAAAATATTTACTCTATTTATCCAAAAGATTATCATCTTGTTTTTGATATCAATGTACCCTATTATTTTATTATCCAGTAGATTTACTTAAAGTAATATATGATGAAGGAGATGTATGATGCAGAAAATCAATGTTTTGATAATTGAAGAGTTTAAATACATTGCCGATCTCAATATATTGGAGTTAAAAAGAGGGGGTTTTACGGTAGAGAGTCAATGTGTCTGCAGTGAGGAGACAATGAAAGAAGCACTTCTTGAACAGGAATTTGATATTGTGCTGTCCGATAATTCTACTCCTCATTTCAATGCAATTCAGGCCTTGTTCGCCAGAAATTCCTTGTCTCCGAAGACCCCATTTATCATAGTATCGGAAGATGTATCACCGGAAGCGGTTGCTTTTGCCATGAAAAATGGCTGTTGTGCTTACCTTGTAAAGGAAAATCTGCACCAGCTTGCTATATTAGTAAAGAACATCTTAAATCGCAATACGGTGAAGGAACCCATAACATAAAATTTCAATCATGTCGTAAGGGAGAATAGTGTGAATTATTGAAATGCATAATTCACACAAGTGCCTGCGTAATCCTCGGCCCAATCCCCCGGCGCGTTGGAAAAGGCATGGTTGTTAGTGTGAAAATTGAAAAGATAATTTCCACACACATCGGAAAGGGTATGGTGATTAAAATGAAAATTACATTAAACGGAAAGGGAGTAACAGCTGAACAGGGAGTAACGATTACTGAACTGCTAAAGCAGGGATATACAGAGATGCTTGAATATATTACCGTTCAGGTGAATGATGATATTTTGCCCAAAGAGCTTTATGACAGTTATCCGGTTGAGGATGGCGACAGCATAGAAATACTGTTTTACATGGGCGGAGGCAGCGGACCTGTATCGGAGAAACTGGCACATGCTTTTATAAGCAAATGGAAGAACCGATAATAAGTAAAAAAGTGAGTTGTTATGAAGGAGGTCAGATATGGCAGTGGATTATGCGGCCCTGAAAAAGGGCGGTTTTATGAGGCAGATACAAAAGGGATATTTTTCCCTTAGACTAAAGGTAGTAGGCGGGCATCTGACTGCCGAAAATGTGAAGAAGATTTACGAGGTGGCTGAAAAATATGGCGCAGGCTATGTACACCTGACTTCCAGACAGGGTGTTGAAATACCATTTATCAAATTCGATGACATTGAAGAAGTGAAGGAAGAACTGATAAAGGGCGGAGTAAAGCCCGGGGTATGCGGTCCGAGAGTACGTACGGTGACGGCCTGTCAGGGAGTGAAGATATGCCCCAGCGGATGTATCGATACATATGAAATAGCGGTTGAAATTGACCGAAGGTATTATGGCAAGGAACTGCCCCATAAATTTAAATTCGGTGTTACCGGCTGTCAGAATAACTGTCTGAAGGCAGAAGAGAATGATATCGGTATCAAAGGCGGCCTTGACATTACCTGGGAGCAGGAAAGCTGTACTCTGTGCGGTGTATGTGAAAAAGCCTGCAGAGTGGGAGCCATCCGGATAGAAGGGGAAGAGCTCTTTCTTGACAGAGAGAAGTGCAATAATTGCGGGCGCTGTGTAAAGAGCTGTCCCACGGAAGCCTGGAAGGGGGAAGAGGGTTATCTGTTATCCTTTGGCGGACTTTTTGGTAATAACATCAATAGGGGAAGCCAGCTTCTGCCGCTCATAAAAAGTAAGGAACTGCTGTATCAGATAACCGATGCGGCCATCGAATTCTTCCGCGAGCACGGTAAGCCCAATGAGCGGTTTAAGTTTACGCTGGACCGGGTCGGCTGGGATAAATTCAGGGAGTATATTGAGGAGGTATATCATGGAGCCTTATAAGATTGATGAAACGGTAGATATTACGGATGTCGTGTGTCCCATCACCTTTGTGAAAGCCAAGGTTGCCCTTGAGGAGCTGGAGGACGGACAGATTCTTTCTATTCGGATGAATGACGGAGAGCCGGTGCAGAATGTGCCGAGGAGTGTCAAGGAGGAAGGACATCAGATTCTAAAGCTCTTAAATAACAACGATGGGACCTATAGCCTTCTTGTTAAGAAGATAGGAGAGTAAGTAATGGCAAAGCGTGTCAATGAGGATAATTTTGAAGAGGAAGTGCTTCTGGCAAAGGAACCGGTGGTGGTGGATTTTTATTCTGACAGCTGTGTCCCCTGTAAGCAGTTATCGGTGCTGCTCGGAGAGCTGGAAGAGGATTATGAGGATAAGCTGAAACTGGTGAAGGTCAATGTCAATTTTGACTTAGGATTAGCGGATAAATATAAGGTAAAGGCTTCCCCGACTCTTCTTTTCCTTTATGAAGGGAAAGAGCACAGCAGACTGCAGGGGGTTGTAAAGAAGGCGGTTATTGCAGAGCATATCGAGCAAATAATTAATCTACGGAGGTAAAGCATGTTTATTACGATTTCTGGTGTACGTAAAGAAGTGAAAGATGGAATTAGTGTGGCGGAACTGATTATAAATGAGAAGGTTGAAAGTCCGGAGTATGTATCCGTTTCCGTGAATGATGAGTTTGTATTAAGAGAAGCTTTTTCTGAAACAGGGCTGAAAGAAGGAGACCTGGTGGAACTGTTATATTTTATGGGAGGAGGATGCGTCTGCTGACAGGCAGCCGTTAATGTTATGGCATTTACGAACGAACAGTTGGAGCGCTATTCACGCCATATTATTCTGAAAGAGGTTGGTGTTAAAGGGCAGAAGAAGCTGCTAAATGGCAAGGTGCTGATTATCGGAGCAGGAGGCCTTGGAGCACCGGCAGCTATGTATCTTGCGGCAGCAGGAGTGGGAACCATCGGCATTGCGGATGCGGACGAGGTGGACCTCTCTAACCTGCAAAGGCAGATTATACATGGAACGAAAGATGTAGGCAAGGCAAAGGTAAAATCGGCGAAAGAAACCATGAATGAGATGAATCCGGATGTAATTGTGAATACCTATCGAACCTTTGTTAATTCAGAGAATATTTTGGAATTAATCAAGGATTATGATTTTATCATAGATGGGACGGATAATTTTCCTGCCAAATTTCTGATTAATGATGCCTGCGTTATGGCAGAGAAGCCCTTCTCCCATGCAGGGATTATCCGCTTTCAGGGACAGCTTATGACCTATGTGCCCGGGAAGGGGCCCTGCTACCGCTGTGTGTTTAAGAATCCTCCGCCAAAGGATGTAGTGCCGACCTGCAAGCAGGCAGGAGTAATCGGGGCTATGGGAGGTGTTATAGGCAGCCTGCAGGCAATGGAAGCAATTAAATACCTAACCTGCGTCGGAGAGCTGCTGACGGGGTATTTATTGACCTATGATGCCCTTACTATGAATTTCAGAAAAGTCAAATTACCGGGAGCTGATAAAAACTGTGGTGTATGCGGAGAGCATCCTGCAATTACGGAACTAATCGATTATGAACAAACCGTTTGTGAAGGGTAGGTAGGAATGCTGCAGCTTGATAGAAAGGAATATGAAAGCATGCTGGCGCATGCAAAGGAAGGTCTGCCCAATGAGGCCTGCGGTTTACTGGGAGGGATAGTCCATCAGGAGCTTAAGGTAGTAAAGGAGGTATATCTGCTACGAAATGTGGATGAAAGCAGGGAGCATTTTTCCATGGACCCCAAAGAGCAGCTGCTGGCTCTTAAAGATATGAGAAGCAAGGGCTATGTACTGCTGGGGAATTTCCACAGTCACCCGGAGACCCCTTCAAGGCCCTCTGAGGAGGATAAAAGGCTGGCTTTTGATCCGGCAATCAGCTATCTGATATTGTCCTTGCAGGAGCCACTTCATCCGGTTCTTAAGGCTTTCAGGATTGTGAAGGATACGGTGAGTGAAGAAGAAATTGAATTTGTAGATGAGACGGAAGAGAGTGCTGAAACATTAGTATTGTGATAGGATAACCTGAGTGGCAGAAGGGGAGTTTTTCACAGTGGGACGGCAATTTGCACCAAGTAGAAAGACTCATGCGCTGGTTCCAAGGCGCATGAGTTCTTTCTACTTGGTGTAAATTGCCTGCGAATGTATTGAAACAGGGCTTTTGTTGGGTTATATGATTAGAGTCAAAGTCATAGATTTTATGGCGGGAAAGGCTTGGGTATGAGTGATGTTAGCAGAGTTATTTTAATAATTGCTGTAGGTATAGCTATAATTGCAATATTTTCTAATGTTTTTAGATGGCTGTATTTTAGAAAATACGAACATTTTCAATGCCCGGGCTGCGGATTCAATTTTAAATCCAATACCCTTATGTTGATTCTGTCAGGAGCTTATGGAAGTGTGGGAAATACGAAAATGTTAAGGTGCCCGCGCTGCGGTAGGAAGGAAGTGATGAAGGTCATAAAGGATTGATTTGAAGAGGCAGCAAAAAAGGCACTGAGGCAAGAAAGAAATGCCGCAAAATGAATATTTTTAAATGGATGGGAATAAAAACGATACATAAAAGAGGTTTTAAATTTCTTTTATGCATCGTTTTTTATCTGTTGTTTACAGTTCGTCGGTAAGTATCTGATAGATAGGGGCGCCCTCACATTGGGCTGGAATTCTCGTTCCTAAGAGCACGGCAATTGTTGGAGCAACATCTACCTGACGGATGACTCGTTCGGTGTAGTGATTCTTCTTAATGCCGTCTCCGGCGGCTATGAATATGGGAGAGACGGAGGTACCGAAATATCCTTTAGCAGTTGTCAGTCCATCTCCGTGCAGGCGGTTAAAACCTTCTTCAATAGTAAAGAAGATATCGCCGCATTCCGGACCGTTAACACCTAACAGCACAGCATCTTTATTGCGCAGTGCAATGCCGACCACACGTTTTCCTGTTGCAGGGTCTCTGTAGTTATATAAATCGGAAATAATCTGTTCCTCCAGGGCATACTGATCTTCCGGAGTTACAATACCATGCCGGTCCCGGCCCTTAAGGTTGATATAGATATAGTTGCTGCGAATTTGAACCGCTCTTGTTTTCTCCCAGTCGATTTCATCAATGGGATTGCCTTCTTCATCCCTCTTCAGCACGGTATAGCCTAAATCCTCCATAACCTTTGTATTGAGCCCGGCGTATTCACCGAGAATCGGTGGAACATTTTCTCCGACTAAAAGCCCGTGATCTGATACGATAAAAATGGAATAGCCCTTATCCAGATAATGGAGGAAACGGCCAAGATATCTGTCCGTCTGTTCATAAAAACGCTCAATCAGCTTCTGATACACCAGCTCATTGGTATGTTTCCAGGGCTCCAGAGTTTTACCCAGGTGCCAGATCTGGTGACCGGCGCAGTCTACATTGTGAAGGTGGCTGAGGATGACATCATAACCCTCCTCATCCAACAGGTAGTTCAGACAGTCTGCCTGCCACTGGCTGTAAATATCCCAGGAGGGTTCAAAGATTTCTTCCACAAGCTCCGAGTCTTCACCGCCGATTAGACTGACAGGGGGAATGTGTCCCACATTGTCCGTGATTTTATTGTGTAAGGAAACCGGATGCCAGAGCATATCGTTGGTGGTATCCAATGCGTTACTGATCCAAAGGCGAAGTTCTTTGCCGTCAGGACTTAATTCCAGAATCTTATAGGATCTGCAGCAGGGTTTTGTCTGGCCCTTTTTCGTTGCCGTATCGATGATACCGGTAATCATCTTCCCCTTGGGAATAACGGCAAAAGCTTCCGTATCCTCCTTCGTCCGGTAAAGTGATACCGTATCATAGATACCTTCTGAGTTCTTTGTAATCAGCCCGTAGCGTTTCTCAAGTCCGCCGGATATCAAAAGAGTGAAGATATAGGAGCCTTCCGGAGCATTAGGCCAGTCTGTCACAGGTTCTAAGGGAGAATATATGATATCATAGGCTACCTTTGCGCCAATCATCATCTCCGTATCTTCCAAAGTTTTTATGTAGGTCTTAATCTCCCCGCCCTGTCTGGCTGCATCGCCCCACCAGAGCTCCATCATCTCATCCTCAGCTTCGCTGACTGCGGGCAATACTTCGCTGATATCAGTGATGTTACAGCCCACACCGGCTGCTTTCTGGGTATGAGGAATATATTTTGTTTTTTTGAAATCGGCGGAAGCGTAGAGAACCTTCTCCCAGTCCATCTGGGCTACGCCCATATTGACTGAGCCGGGCTGTGTTCCATCCACAACATCCAGCAGAGAGCTGTCTGCGGTAGGAGGCCAGGAGGAACCGGGCCAGTGCCATACCAGTGTTTTTAACCCTTTTTCAATGGTTGTATTCCAGACTTGCTCCGCCTGGCAGTTCCTGGAGTCCATATTATAGACGACCGCATCAAGGCTCTCCGGGGATTGTCTCCAGTAGCAGGTGATGCCGTGGGTACCGGGATAGGCACCGGTTGCCAGTGTCGTCCAGCAGGGAGGAGTAATGGTAGGGTGTGCTCCGAGCATATTAAGCTCCTTACGTGCCGAACCATACTCCAGATATTTTTGTATATTCGGTAATCTGCCCTCATCCAGCAGGCGCCTTGTAATAACAGGATCCATGCCGTCAATGCCCAAAACAATCAACTTCTTCGTTCGTGATACTCTGCTCATAAAATAATTCCTTTCTGCATTGTGCCTGTATTTCTTTTGAAGCAAGGCTTTTGACACTTAGATCATACTATTCCTATATAAATATATTATATAGGAGTCCGACTGAAAAAAACAGCAGAGAAATTACATATGGGGTATCGAAAAATACGATAAGAAGACGAATGCCAGATAAGAATTTACACAGAAAAACAAATAAAATAATAGAGAACAGAAAAGAAGGAATCCATCTGGCTATGAATATTTTGTATATAGAAAGGGAAATGAGCTTGACGAAGAATAGTAATGGAACTATAGTATATACATATTAAATGATTTGAGAATCAAAAGCCCTGTTTCAATACATGCACAGGCAATTTACACAAAGCAGAAAGAACGAATGCGCCTTGGAACCAGCGCATGAGTCTTTCTGCTTTGTGTAAATTGCCGTCCCATTTCGAAAAACTACCCCTTTGCCATTCAAATCATTATAAGGAGGAATCACCATGAAATTGGAACAACTTCATTGTTTTTTAGAGGCGGTAAAATATAATTCCATATCGGAAGCCGCAGAGAAGAATTTCATGTCTCAGTCCACCGTCAGTTATTCTATTCTGAATCTGGAGAAAGAATTGGGGATTGATCTGCTTAAGAGGAGCAATACCGGTGTAACACCCACCCTGATGGGAGAACAGGTGCTGCAAAAGGCAGAGGAAATCTTTAAATCCGTAGAGGATATTATAGAGATGGCGAAGGAACAGCGAAGTTATGGAACGGTTAACATTACATGCATTCCCTGTATCTGCGACTGGATTATACCGGAGACTATAAATATCCTGAAGGAAAAGGCTTCTGATATCGTCTTGTCAGTAAATACGGCTGAGAGCAGTATGGTAGCCCATGCTGTTTCAACCGGTGCCTCCGGATTTGGTATTGTAATCAGTTATGAGGGACTTTTTCAGAATTCAGATCTGCATTATACTCCTCTGTTTGCAGATGAATACATGCTCTATGTGGGCAGGAATTCACCTCTGTGGGAGCGGGAGGGAGTGACCTATGAGGAATTCAGAAGGCAGCCCTATATCGCTTACCGGGATGAGTTTACGAAATACTGCGGTGGACTGACCAATATGCTGGAAGCTGAAGAAATGCCCAATATCATATTCCGAACAGACGATTTGGATTCAATTAAGAGTATGATTACCCAGAATGACTATGTTGCCTTCTTCCCAAGATATATGTCCAGGAATGATATCTATGTTGGCAGCGGTCATATCCGCCGAATTCCTGTTATTGACCGAAAACTTGAATTTCAGGTGGGATACGTGGAGAGTAAAAAATACAAGTTAAAGAAAATTGACAAGCTGGTACTGTCTGTGATGAAGGAAACGGTTGGAAAGCTTGCCCTGTAAAGACAGAGTTTAAATAATTTAACACGGAATTGGTCATGATAGTATTTACCCTTTGCATTAATAATCTTAGCATATCGAACAGATGCCGACGGGAATAAGAGTAAAATTAGGCTATATTTTCTTATTTGGATATGCTAAAATGTTAACAGTACATTGAGGCAAGGGTGGGTTACCATGTTTGATGTTAATATTTTAGGAATAGATGTATTACATATCTTATATAATTTCTTTTTATATTCTGCAATTGGCTGGATTTATGAAAGTACGTTAGTATCTGTAAAGAAGCGGTCTTTCGTCAACAGAGGTTTTTTAAACGGTCCGGTAATTCCGATATATGGCGTAGGAGCCACATTTATTTACATATCTTTCTGGCAGGTAAGAAATATCTATCCGGTTGTTTTTTTGGGAGGTATGGTACTTGCCAGTATCTTAGAATATTTCACTTCCTGGCTCATGGAGGTGGTTTTTCATGCGAGATGGTGGGATTACAGTAACAATCGGTGGAATATAAAGGGCAGGATCTGCCTTCTTTCGGCGACTGCCTGGGGTGTTTTGTCCGTACTTGAAATTTCGTTGCTGCAGCCAAAGGTAGTGGAGCTTTTTTATAGTATTCCAAGAATTGCAGGAATATATGCCGTATCCATCTTGTCTGTCCTGTTTATAATAGATACGTGGATAACTGTGGTTCAGACGTTGAGAATGGATAAGATTTTTGCCGAAATGCTGCGTCTTAAGGATGAATTTAACGAATATCTTGAAAAAACCAGAATCTATGAGACAAAAGAAGAACTTAAGAAAAGACTTTCCGGATATAGGGTCTTTGAGCTTTCAGACAGAATAAGAAAATTTATGGATGAGAACAAAGAAAAGCTTTTGGAACGCAACCATAACCAGCTTGATTTTGACTTTAAGAGCCTGAGACAGGAAGTTGAGCACCATATCATAGAATATATTACGAAATTTCAGACCATGGCAGGGACGGCTACACATATACAAAGACGTCTTTTAATAGCTTTCCCTGATTTACAGATAATAAGAAGAAGAAAGAAAGAAGAGCCGGGCTCTTCTGATGTGGATGGCAGAGTCCAGGCGGCAGAGTATAATATTGGGAAGGAAGAAAGAAACATCAGGTGGGCAGATATGAATACAAATGATAATTTGATTGGTACCACAAAAAGCTATATAAGTGGATTTTTTAGAGTTTCCTTAGTTGGCATACTGGTTCTTATACAGATGGCGATTATAGTTGTGCTGGGATATTGGCTTAGCGGTTCTGGTGTTTATATTTATCTCTTTATCGAGATTGCAAGTATTTTTATTATTGTGGGATTAGTGAATGACAACAGGAATTCATCTTATAAAATAGCATGGATATGCATTATATTGCTGCTGCCGGTGACAGGACATATTATGTATGCACTGTGGGGCAAATCCGGCTCGACAAAAAAAATTGAACGAAAAATATTGGCTTGTCTTGAACACGGCAATGGCTTTTTAAGCTATAACGCTGATACAGCCGTATCCTATGCGAAGAGGTACCCAACCAAGAGCAGAATGTCAAGGTATATGGAATCTCAGAGTTTTCCTTTGTTTAAAAATAATCAGGTTACCTATTACCCTATGGGAGAAGATACCTTTGAAGCAATTTTTAGAGATATAGCGGACGCGAAAAAGTTCATTTTCCTTAATTTCTTCATTGTTGGTGAAGGAGTTTTATGGGATCGGATGAAAACTATCCTTTTGAAGAAAAAAAGTGAAGGGGTAGAGATTCGTTTCATGTATGATGACTTTGGGTCCACACTCCGTACTTCCAATGGTTTCAGAAAGAATCTGGAAGCGGAAGGAATCAAAACGGCCGTTTTTAATCCTATCCATAAATATACGGAGAAACTCTACATGAACTACCGCAGCCACCAGAAAATTATCGTGATTGACGGCAACATCGGTTATACGGGCGGCATGAATCTGGCAGATGAATATGTAAATCTCATAGAGCGGTTCGGCAAATGGAAGGATAACGCTGTCAGAGTGGAAGGCGATGCGGTATGGGGACTTACGGTCACCTTTTTACAGATGTGGGAGATTTGCAAGAGCGGTGAATGGATGGATTACAATCCTTACAGACCAACAAAGGCATTTCCCGAGAGTGAAGTATATTGCCATGTGATTTCCGATGGTCCCGCCAACAGACCAAGAAATCCCATAGAGAGTATCTATAAGCAGATAATCCATTATGCCAAGAAATATGTCTATATTACGACGCCATATCTGGTTATCGAAGATGATATGAAGCAGGCACTGATTGAAGCTGCCCAAAGCGGCATTGATGTAAGAATTATTACGCCGAATATTCCGGATAAAAAGAATGTAAAACGGCTTACCAATTATAATTACGGGCAATTAATTGAAGGCGGTGTAAAAATCTATGAGTACACTCCCGGTTTTATCCATGCAAAGACTATTATTAATGAAGACTGTGGTATTGTAGGAACTATCAACATGGATTATAGAAGCTTCTTCCTGCATTATGAATGCGGACTGTGGATGTGTAACAGGGAGACCATAGATGTAATAAAAAAGGATTTGCTGCAGACGATGGACATCAGCAAAGAAATTACTTTAGAAGAGTGGAAACAGCGTCCATGGCATTTAAAAGCCTATCAAAGAATATTAAATCTTTTTTCAACTTTAATGTAGACAGGGGAGACACAGATGAAGAAAATCAGTCTAAACGGCATGTGGACGATGAAAATAAACGGAGAGAACGTGTATGGAATCGGCAGTGAATATATGCCTGCCAAAGTACCGGGTTCTGTTTATGGGGCCTTACTGGAATTAGGAAAAATACCTGATCCATATT
Organism: Bacillota bacterium; assembly: GCA_023450835.1. GTDB lineage: Bacteria > Bacillota > Clostridia > Lachnospirales > Lachnospiraceae > Anaerocolumna. The sequence continues at coordinate 49,736 of JAEXGM010000004.1, forward strand.
ACAGAGATAATGAACTTAATGCACTAAAACTTATGGAGCAGGATTTTACCTATCAGACAGTTTTTAATCTGACGGAGGATATGCTTGATCAGGATGGACTTCTACTTCGCTTTGACGGCATTGATACCCTGGGGGAAGTATTTCTGAACGGAACCTCCATGGGGAAGACCAACAACATGCACCGCATTTGGGAATTTGATATCAAAGAGCTTGCAAGGCCAGGAGAAAATGAATTAAGAGTTGTGCTGTTTTCCCCTACGAAATACATTAAGGAAGAGCAGCAAAAATGCTATACCGGCGGCAGTCATGAATGTATGGAGGGTTTTCCGCATATCAGAAAAGCCCATTGTATGTTTGGCTGGGATTGGGGTCCAAGACTTCCGGATGCCGGTATCTTCAGGGATGTGAATATATTAGGAATTAAAGAATGCCGCTTTGAACAGGTCTATGTAAGACAGCAGCATGAGAAGGATAGTGTACTTCTTGATATAGACTGGAGTCTGGAGCTCTTTGGTGAGGATACCCTGGCAGAGGTAGAATTTCAGGTAACCGGACCTGAGGGTGAAGTATATAAACAGACAGAAGACGGAAGAGTTCTGATAACGGAACCTGAACTTTGGTGGCCTAACGGATATGGAAAACAGCCTTTATATACTGTAAGAGGTGAAGTTAAGAATGAAAAGGGAGAAGTACTTGATATCTGGGAGAAGAGAATCGGACTTCGTACCCTTACAATAAAGAGAGAAAAAGATGAATGGGGAGAGAGTTTCTGCCATGTAGTAAACGATGTGCCGGTCTTCGCCATGGGAGCAGATTATATCCCCGAGGATAATATTCTTGGAAGAGTGACAAAAGAGCGTACCGAAGCTCTGCTTAGTGACTGTATAGCCGCTAACTATAATAGTATCAGAGTATGGGGCGGCGGATATTACCCGGATGACTTTTTCTTTGATATCTGTGACGAGCTGGGACTTATGGTTTGGCTTGATTTTATGTATGCCTGTGCAAGCTATGAACTGGATGATGAATTTGAGGCTAATATCAGACAGGAAACCATAGATAATGTTCTTCGCATCAGACACCATGCCTGCCTTGTCCTTTGGTGCGGCAATAACGAGATGGAAACTCAGGTACAGGATAAAGCCTGGAAGCCTTCTCCGAAACAGGTAATGGACTATATTAAAATATACGAATACATTATACCAGGCATTCTGAAAGAATATGATCCGGTTACCTTTTACTGGCCTTCATCACCCTCCTCAGGAGGAAATTATGAAGACTCCTGGAATCCCAACAAGGGGGATACCCACTACTGGGATGTTTGGCATGGCAATAAACCTTTTTCGGAATACAGAAAGTTCCATTTCCGTTATGCTTCGGAATTCGGTTTCCAGTCCTTCCCCTGTTTACAGACAATTGAGAGCTTTACGGAAAAGAAGGACAGAAATATTTTCTCCAGGGTGATGGAGATGCACCAGAGAAATGCTGCGGCCAACGGAAAGATACTTAATTATATCTCTGATAATTACCTGTATCCCAAGGATTTTGACCATTTGATATATACTTCCCAGCTTCTTCAGGCGGATGCTATCCGATATGGTGTAGAGCATTGGAGAAGAAACAGAGGCAGATGTATGGGTGCCATTGTTTGGCAGTTAAATGATATCTGGCCTGTTGCCTCCTGGGCGAGCATTGATTATTACGGCAGGTGGAAGGCTCTTCATTATTCGGAGAAGAGATTCTTTGCACCGGTCATGATATCCTGTGAAGAAGAAGGGGAAATGACAAAGAGACCCTATTGCATTGAGGAACCCCATGATATTGAAAAGTCTGCCAGACTTAACGTAGCCAATGAGACCAGAGAAGATGTAACGGGAATGGTACGCTGGGCCCTGAGGAATCCCAGGGCAGAGGTTATCCTCCAGGGAGAAGAGGAGATAAAAGTTCCCGCTCTTACCAGTGTATGGCTTGATAAGCTTGATTTCAGCGATTATGACGAACTAAAAATGTACCTGACGTTTGAATTTTTAATAGACAACAAAGCAGTCTCCAAGGGAAGCTGTCTTTTCACTGCTCCAAAGCACTTTGAATTTGAGGACCCGGAACTTAAAGCTCGAATAGAGGGGGATAAGCTTTATATTAACTCAAAGGCCTATGCCAGAAGTGTGGAGATTTCCAATAAAGCGGGAGATTTAAAGCTCTCTGACAATTATTTTGATGTTAATGGTGAAGAACTCAGTGTGGACATACTTTCCGGCAGTAAGGAAAATATCAGAATCCGCTCAGTGTATGATATTGGCAGTGTAGAGTAGGAATTATGAAAGACATAATTCCTACATAAATATGAGCTGACACCCATATTTACGGTGTGTCGGCGGCTGGAGGTTAGTAGGAATTATTGAAAAGAATAATTCCTACATAAATATGAGCTGACGCCCATATTTACGGCGCGTTGGCAGCTGGAGGTTAAGTAGGAGTGATAGCATATGTTAAGGGAGAGCTTATTCTGGTGGCGGAGGATGGAGTTATTGTCGAGGCAAGTGGCCTTGGGTATGACATCAAGATGCCTCTTTCCAGTTTGAGCAATCTTCCCAGAATTGGAAATATAGTAACAATTTATACTTATTTATATGTCAGAGAAGACAATGTGGGGCTATTTGGTTTCCTGACCAGGGAGGATTTGAATATCTTCAAGCTCTTAATTACGGTTAATGGAATTGGTCCCAAAGGTGCGCTTGGAATACTTTCTTCTATCACACCGGATGACTTAAGATTTGCGGTGCTCTCAGAGGATACTAAGACAATAGCCAAAGCACCGGGAATTGGAGCCAAGACAGCCGGCAAGCTGATAATTGAATTAAAAGATAAGCTAAAGCTAAGCGATGCCTTTGAAGAACGTCTGGCAAAGAATCTTGGAGGAGACCTTGCCATTAAGAATGAAGGTAATGCCATTTATGAGGTAAGAAAAGAAGGAATTGAAGCTTTGACAGCGCTGGGGTATTCTGCGGCGGAAGCGGCTAAGGCCATAGGTGCTGTTGAGATAAAAGAAGATATGACGGTAGAGGATGTGCTTAAGCTGTCCTTAAAGAACTTGAATTTCTTATAGTTTTAAGGCATGGAGGTTTAAATGGAAAAGCGTATTATAAGCACAGAATTGACAGAAGAAGATAAGCGAATAGAGAATACACTTAGACCTCAGCTGTTAGAGAATTACATAGGGCAGGAGAAGGCTAAGTCGAATCTTAAGATATATATTGAGGCGGCCAAACAAAGGGGAGAATCCTTGGATCACGTACTTTTCTATGGGCCTCCCGGTCTTGGCAAGACAACTCTGGCCGGAATTATAGCCAATGAAATGTCGGTAAATATGAAAGTTACCTCCGGTCCTGCCATAGAAAAGCCCGGAGAAATGGCGGCAATTCTAAGCAATTTAAAAGAAGGGGATGTACTCTTTGTAGACGAAATCCACCGCTTGAACCGTCAGGTAGAGGAACTTTTATATCCGGCCATGGAAGACTTTGCAATTGACATCGTCATCGGTAAGGGTGCGGCTGCCAAGTCTATCCGTTTGGATTTGCCGAAATTTACTCTGGTAGGAGCCACCACCAGAGCAGGTATGCTGACGCCTCCTTTAAGAGACCGTTTTGGAGTCGTAAGCCGTCTTGAATTTTACACCAGTGATGAATTGAAAGATATCATATGCCGTTCCGCTGTTGTTTTAAAAGTGGACATTGACGGTGAAGGAGCTTATGAACTGGCAAGGCGTTCCAGAGGTACCCCAAGGCTTGCCAACAGGCTGCTAAAGAGGGTAAGAGATTTTGCCCAGGTAAAATATGACGGTCATATTACAAAAGAAGTAGCTGACTTCGCCCTGGATTTACTGGAAGTGGACAAGCTTGGTCTTGATAACATGGACAGGGCAATCATCCTTGCCATGATTGAGAAATTCAACGGAGGACCGGTGGGTATCGAGACAGTGGCAGCCACCCTGGGAGAAGACCCCGGAACAATAGAAGAAGTCTATGAGCCTTATCTTGTCCAGAATGGATTGATACTTAGGACACCCAGAGGACGAATGGTGTCGGGGCTTGGGTACAGGCATTTTGGGCTGGCGGAGAAGTCGGAGGCGAATGGATGACGGAGGTCTTTGGGGGCGGACGATGATTCTGGTTTATATTTTTTCATTTTCTTGTTCAGGGCTTTAAATTCCACTAAAACGCCAGCAATTGCTCCTGGCAGGTGAAAGGATGCCAAACTCACCTTGAAGGTTATCGCTGGATTAGGCTGTGAGCTCGCACAATGGCAACCTTTCACCTAGGAGTAATTGCTGCCGTTTAAGTGTCATTAGAAGCCCTTCAATAGAAAATGAAGAAATATAAACCAGAATCATCTGGGTACTCTCTATAAGACTCGTGCCATATTTCTGCAAAGAATAATCCGCAGTAGATATAGTAGATAAATTACGGAATTTTAGGACATATTAAAACAAATAGTGGAAATAGTGGAAACATAAGACATCTTTTTAACTGAGAGTTCGCCTTGTGATTTTGAATTGAGGGTTTTACCGTCTACCGTTCAGCTTTTATTTTACACAAGAGAATTCTATAGCCAAGTACAGATGGTTTCTGAGTCCATTCAGGCATTTTATATTGAAGGGCTGCATATGACACTTAAATGGCAGCAGTTATGACTAGGTAAAATTACACCATGTCTGAGCTCACAGTGTCACATAGCCAATAACTTTGATGCGAGTTTGGTGTAATTTTACCTTCCAGGAATAACTGCTGCCATTTTAGTGGAATTCGCAGCCCTGAACGAGAAAATGAATGAATGGACTCAGAAATCATCGTCCGTCTCCCATTATCTTGTATTCAATATTATGCTGAACTGTCACGTTTGCAGTACTTGCGGACAAGAAAAGCTTGCCTTAGTTTCGAGTATATATTATAATGAACAAATAGAAGGAAAAACAGGAAATACAAGGAAGGTATGCTGTACCGGACAGGTTCAGATAGAATGAGGCAGCCACATGAACAAGATGAACAATATCGAAGTCATCATTAATAATAAAAAATATACACTGCGTGGCTATGAGAGCGAAGAGTATCTTCAGAAAGTGGCATCTTATATTAACAGTAAAAACAGTGAATTTAAAAAGCAGGATTTTTATAAAATGCTGGATTCCGATATGAAGAGCATCCTGATGGAGATTAATATAGCGGATGACTATTTTAAGGTCAGGGAGCAGGTCAAAGAAGTCGAGCAGGAAAATGAAGAAAAAGCCAAAGAAATATTTGAATTAAAGCATGAACTGGTATCTCTTACTACTAAGTTAAATGAAGCGGAAAAAACCATAGCTGCTCTGAAAGAAGAGCTTAACGAGAACCAGAAGAAGATTATAAGGCTTGAAACAGAATTAGGAAATAAACATACCAAAGGTTAATTACAAGGCTGCTGCAATCACTAGGGGAATAAGCCCATCGTTGCACCAGCCTGTTTCTTATTCAGGATATATTAATTACAATACAGGAAAGTTTAGATTGGAGTTTTAAATGAAAACAGTTGAAATATTGTCTCCGGCGGGTTCATTTGACAGTTTAAAGGCGGCAGTGAATGCTTCCTGTGACGCTGTTTATGTAGGAGGCGTGAAATTCGGAGCAAGGGCCTATGCGGATAACTTTACTCCTGACACTATGAAAGAAGCAATTGACTTCGTGCATCTTCATGGGAAGAAGTTATATATGACAGTGAATACGCTGCTTAAGAATAACGAGCTTGAAAAGGAACTCTATGAATATATCAAGAGGTATTACGAACTGGGAGTAGATGCAGTTATCGTACAGGACCTTGGTGTACTTCATTTTCTTCATAATTATTTTCCGGGACTCCCCCTGCATGCCAGTACCCAGATGTCTCTTACCATGGGTGAAGGAGCCAATGTGCTAAAGGAAATGGGAGTTACCAGAGTTGTTAATGCAAGGGAACTTAGTCTTGCAGAAATCAGGGAAATGCGCAAGTCAACAGAGCTTGAGATTGAATCTTTTGTCCATGGGGCTTTGTGCTATTGTTATTCCGGGAAATGCCTCCTCAGCAGTATGATTGGGGGAAGAAGCGGCAACAGGGGAAGATGTGCGCAGCCCTGCAGGATGCCCTACCAGCTGCAGATTGACGGCGAGAACAAAGGAAATGGATATTACCTGAGTCCAAAGGATATAAAGACCTTGGAAATTCTTCCAAAACTGATACAGGCCGGTATTGATTCCTTCAAAATCGAAGGCAGAATGAAAAGCCCGGAATATACTGCTGCAGTGACTTCCGTTTACCGTAAATACAGGGATTTGTACTATGAACTTGGAGAAGCCGGTTATGAGGATTATCAAAAACGTCATGGGGGAGAATTAGAAGGAGATATCAGAGACCTTTCTGATATTTACAACAGAGGGGGATTTTCTAAAGGGTATTATGAGATGAGGAACGGCATCTCCATGTTGTCCCTTGAAAGGCCGAACCACAGCGGCGTACCCATTGGAAAGGTTATTAAAAGTACCGATTCCAATATGACAATTGAGTTAACCGAAGACATCAATGCCCAGGATATTCTGGAAGTCAGAAAAGGCAATGATGTACTCTATGAATATACTGTTAAAACCGGTGAGGATAAAGGAAAGAAGGTTACTGCCAACTATAAAAAGGGGTTAAAAATTCTTCCCGGATTATCGGTTTACCGTACCAGAAATAATTCCCTGCTAAGTAAGCTGAAAGAGGAATATCTGGAGAAGAAGAGCAGAATCCCTATAAATGGACATTTTATTGCTGCTGCAGGAGAACCTTTATGTCTGACCTTGAGGGCCTATGACAAGGAAGTAAGCGTATACGGAGACGTTCCGGACCTGGCAGAGAACCAGCCGGTTACAAAGGAACGCCTGTATAAGCAGTTAGACAAATTAGGTGATACAGAAGTTTATTTTGACACTCTGACAATTGATCTTACAGGCAATCTCTTTATACCGGTAGGCAAGCTTAATGAGCTGAGAAGAGAAGGGGTACAGGCTCTGACCCGCGAAATAACAGAAAGTTACCGAAGAGAGGAAGTTCCGGAGAAGGGTGTATTTCACTATTCTGCTGTAAATGGGCAAAATATGGAAGTTTCCGTTCTGGTTCAGACGAAGGCGCAGCTTGAGGCGGTATGGGACAACCCTCAGGTAGAGGAAATCATACTGGAGAGTGACATGACTTCACTAAAAGAGCTGATTCCTTATACCGAAGGAATTAAGAACAGGGGTAAACAGGCGATCCTTGCTCTTCCCCATGTCTTCAGGAGAAACAGCTATGAGATGTTCCTTAAGAATAAATCCTATTTGGAAGATAATACTATAGATGGTTATCTTGTAAGAACGCTGGAAGAATATGAACTGCTCCAAAAGAATTTTCAAACCACGAAAAAGCTGATTGGAGACACCTGCCTGTATGCTATGAACCGTCATGGGGCAGAGTATTTAAAACAGCTTGGCTTTGTGGGGATTACGGCACCTTTAGAATTAAATTTTCAGGAGCTGCATGAAATCTCGGAGATTTATCAATATTATACTGTCTATTCAAGACTTCCGGTTATGATAACAGCCCAATGTCTTTATCTGACAGGGGACAGCAGGGATAAGCAGCCAATAAACGGAGTATCGCCGGAAGCATGCTGCTTAAGGGATTCAAAAGAAGCCTATCTCTATGACCGCTTTCAGAATGCCTTTCCGGTTATGAGGCATTGCAGGGAGTGCTATAATGTGATTTATAACAGTAAGACTTTTTCTTTATTGTCTCTTGCAAAGGATGTAAAAACGTTAAATCCAGCCTATATCAGACTTGATTTTACAGGTGAGAGCGGAGAAGAGACCAGGGATATTTTAAACAATTATATAGATGCCTACCTTTACGGTAAACCTGTCAGTGAAAAGGAGACGGATATCACCAGGGGACATTTTAAAAGGGGCATTGAATGAATTATTAAAAGGCATAATTCATTCACATGTTTGTGCCTGCGAAATCCTCGGCGCAAACATGAGTTGCGCTGGAAAGGGTATATTCCTTCACTCGTCGGGAAGGCATATTAGAAAAAATAGATTATTTACAGGGGCAGAAAGAGGGTGATACAAGATGATTAATCTCTTATCGGAAATGTCAAAATACATTATTATTATTCTGGTAGCTATCTATACTTACCTGTCTTATCGGGTACTTGGCATTTCAGATAAAGTAAGACAGAGCGGTATATATACCAATATGAAATTATTAATATTTATATTCCATTTTATAAGTTATGGTATACTTTATATCAATTTGAAAAGCAGCTGGCTGATAGTACTTTATGTAGCTCAGATTATATCGCTGTTTATGATATTTGGGTTCTATCAATGGGTCTATGTTAACCTTTCGAAACCTCTTCTTTATAATATGATTTTCATGCTGGTCACCGGGTATATCATGATAGCCAGGCTGTCTGCTAAAACATATTATGACAAAGCTTTTAAACAGTTGATTATTGCTACGGCAGCGCTGCTATTGTGTCTTGTAGTGCCGATTATCATAGAAAAACTGGAATACTTAAGGCATCTGGGATGGATATACGGAATACTGGGAGTTCTTATGTTATTGGTAGTTCTCTTTTGGGGAGTGGAAAATTACGGCGCGACCAATTGGATTAATATTAAAGGTTTTACCTTTCAGCCGTCGGAATTCGTTAAGATACTGTTTGTATTCTGTTTTGCTTCTCTTCTTTCCAGAAGGAAGGATTTTAAATACATTGTAATTATAACGGGACTGGCGGCAGTGCATGTAATCATACTGGTAGCAGAGAAGGATTTAGGAGGAGCTTTTATATTCTTCTTGACTTATCTTATGATGCTTTATACAGCAACAACAAAAACTCTGTATCTGGCCGCAGGTGTGGTGGCAGGAAGTATGGCTTCTGTTCTGGCCTACCGCTTCTTTTCCCATGTCAGGGTTAGAGTAAAGGCCTGGAAAGACCCCTGGACTTTAATCGATAAAGAAGGCTATCAGGTGGCTCAGTCACTTTTTGCCATAGGTACAGGCGGCTGGTTTGGTATGGGGCTTACCAAAGGACTCCCTACCAGCATTCCGGTTGCAGACAGTGATTTTATATTTTCTGCCCTGGCAGAAGAGATGGGCGGCTTTTTTGCAGTCTGTCTGGTATTGATTTGTTTGAACTTTTTTATACTTACTATCAATATTGCCATGCATTTTGAAAAGGAATTCTATAAGCTGGTAGCTCTCGGCTTTGGTGTAATGTATGCGGTCCAGGTATTTCTCTCCCTGGGCGGTGCGATTAAACTGATTCCCTCCACCGGTGTTACGCTGCCCTTTGTCAGCAGCGGAGGAAGTTCGGTATTAAGCAGTGTAATAATGTTTAGTGTGATTCAGGGACTTTATGTTTTGAGTCAGGATAGGAATGAAGATGGAAAAACAAGAAAAAAACCAAAAAGAAAAGAAAAAGAAATCCCTGCTGCCGCCAGTCAGAACTGACCGGAAAAAAAGAACAAAGGAAAAGGATACAAGGGAGAAGGATATAAAAGACAGGGATACAAAAGAAAAATCAGCCAACAGAGAAATTATATTGATAACCTATCTATTTGCAGGACTTTTTCTGCTGGTTATAGGGTATTATGTGCATTTTATGCTAAGAGACAGCGAAGAAGTCATTAATAATCCCTATAATAAGAGGCAGGATCTATTGGCAGAACAGATCATCAGGGGAGATATTCTTTCGGCGGACGGCAAAGTTCTTGCTCATACCCTTGTGGATTCCGATGGAAAGGAAACGAGGGATTATCCATTTAAAAATATATACGCCCATGTAGTCGGAAGATTTTCAAAAGGCAAAACCGGACTGGAATCTTCTGAGAATTTTCACCTTTTAACTTCCCACATTAATACTATCAGTAAGATTGTAAAAGAATTGTCCGGCGGAAAAAATATCGGTGACAGTGTTGTGACCACTTTGGATACCAGATTGCAAAAAGCAGCATATGATGCTCTTGGGAACCATAGAGGAGCAGTTGTTGTAATGGACCCATCCTCCGGCAAGATTCTGGCTATGGTTTCCAAACCTGATTATGACCCCAATGAAATAAATGATACCTGGGATGAGCTTACAAAGGAAGATACGGGAGATACAGATAAAGCATCTCCTTTAGTAAATCGTGCAACACAGGGGTTATACCCTCCGGGTTCGACCTTTAAGATTCTGACCGCACTGGAATATGTCAGGGAAAACCCGGATTACGAGAGTTATCAATATGATTGCAGCGGCAAAGGGATATTTAATAGTGTAACAATCAATTGCTATAATAACAAAGCCCACGGAGAGGTAGATTTGAAGGAATCTTTCGCCAAGTCCTGCAATTCTTCCTTTGCCAATATTGGAGTAACTCTAAATATGTCCTCGTTTCGTAAGCTTTGTGACACTTTCCTGTTTAACCAAAGTATTCCCATTGATATGTTATATAATAAAAGCAGTTTTGTGTTAAATGGCAAATCTCCTGTTGACCAGATTCCCCAGACCGTTATCGGACAGGGGCAGACGCAGATAACTCCGCTTCATAACGCACTGATTGTATCCGCCGTAGCAAATGGCGGTATCATGATGAAGCCTTATGTAGTGGACCGGATAGAAAGTCAAAGCGGAGAAACGGTCAAAAAATATCTTCCGGAAATGGTAAAGAGCGTTATGACTCCGAAAGAATCCGAGATACTCACCTCCTTTATGACAGAAACCGTAAACAGCGGAACGGCAGTTTCGCTAAAGAATGACCGTTACACCGTGGCAGGAAAAACAGGTTCGGCAGAGTTTATGGAAGGAAAGCCGGCTCATGCCTGGTTTGTAGGTTTTGCTCCTGCCGAAAAACCGGAGATAGCGGTAAGTATTGTTGTAGAAGGTGTCGGAACCGGAAGTGACTATGCGGTTCCTATCGCGGACAAAATCTTTAAGACTTATTTTGGAAATAAATAGAAATTTTCCTGCGTCAGTTTATGAATGCGAAATTTTCGATGCAACTTTCGGTGCAAAAGGGAGAAAAAAGATAAAAAATCTGTCTAATAAACAGAAAAATATAGGAAATTTGTCTTTATGGTAAAGAGATTTGTTACTATTGCATAAATATCAGTTGAACAATTATGTAAAATGATGTATACTGAAATCAGTTATTTGACACACCATAATACAGGAGGAATTGCGATGATTGAAGCAACGAGCTGTGGCGGTGTAGTTATTTTCAGAGGAAAGATTTTACTACTGTATAAGAACTATAAAAACAAGTATGAAGGTTGGGTTCTACCGAAAGGAACTGTGGAGGAAGGAGAAGAATTTAAGGAGACGGCCATACGTGAAGTAAAAGAGGAAACAGGGACGGATGCTTCTATAATTAAATATATTGGGAAAAGCCAGTATACATTCAGTACACCACAGAATACAGTAATAAAGGATGTTCATTGGTATTTAATGATGTCTGATAGCTATTACAGCAAACCGCAAAGAGAAGAATATTTTATGGACTCCGGATATTATAAATTTCATGAGGCGTATCATATGTTGAAGTTCTCCAATGAGAAACAAATATTAGAACGTGCTTATAATGAATATCTGGATTTGAAGAAGAGTAATTTGTGGGGAAATAAAAAATATTTCTAACGTATTACATGGATGGTATTAATACGAAATAAAGAGTAAAAAGGAACCGGCAGCAGGTTGAGGTGCCTCTGAAAAGTTAGAACTAAAAATCTAACCTATAGGGGGCAGTTCAAGGCTGCCGGTCCCTTTTTTATTATAGAACATAAAAATAAATCTCTGAAATGTGTTTTTATTTACACCCCCCAACACTTATTATAGAACCCTAAATAAAAAAGCTTTAAAAACAGATTTGAAAAATTAAAGAATTGTACAAGAATAATTCTCAAATAATAGCCTGAAAGGTTCCTGAAATTTCTTACAATTTCCTTAAAATCCCTATGAAATGTTGTAAAAGTATAGCAATTTATTTATAATAATATATGGGGAAAAGAAGATAACCAGTAGACTGATACTTTGGTGATGTAAGGAGGATTAAGTGAAAATAAGATTTCACTTCCCTCCGATTTTGTAAGTGTGTATATTATCCCTCCTGAGGAGTGCTAAAGCATATCTGAAGGATGCTAATGAACACGCAGATGGGAGCTAATTATGAAAAAAAGAAGGATCTGTTATGTATTTATGCTGCTGGCAGTGCTGCTGCTTACAGCCTGCAGCGCCAGTAAAAACGACACAGCCAGCCCACGCTATGGCAACGGCAGTACAGGGGAGAGTACTGAAATGGCCAGTGATAATGGCAGCGGAAGTGATGTCGGCTATACCTCATCGGTTGAAACCACAGAAGCCAAACCTCAGGCTTCAGAATCAGGAGAAGTGGACAATCAAAATACCTCCAGTAATTCGGATACCGGCAGAAAACGGATACGAAAAATTAATTTAACACTGGAGACCCTTGAATTTGACGGAGCTTTAAAAGTTATTACAGAGCAGATACAAAAGAGCGGCGGTTATGTTGAGAGTTCCTCCATCTATGGAAGCAAGGCTGAAGACAGAGATTCCAGAAGCGCACAATATGTGCTTAGAATACCGGCAGACCAGGCAGACGGCTTTGTTGAAATTATGGGAAACAAAATGAATCTGCTTCATAAGGAAGAGAGCAGCAAGGATATTACGCTGGATTATGTGGACACCGAAAGCAGGGTTAAGGCCTTGGAGGTAGAGCAGGAAAGATTGTTGGCCCTTTTGGAAAAAGCCAATAAACTGGAAGATATTATTACGCTGGAAGACAGAATGAGCACAGTGAGATACCAATTAGAACAGAACGCCTCAACGCTGCGGACCTATGACAATCTGGTAGACTATGCCACAATCACATTAAATGTCGACGAAGTTCTTCGGATATCACCTGCTGAGAGCAGAAGCAGCGCAAGCAGGATGAAGACAGGTTTTACAAATTCACTTCTGAATATGAGAGATGGTTTTGTAGAAGTAGGTGTCTGGTTTGTTGTGAATTTGCCCTATCTTATATTCTGGGGTGTAATTATTGGCATAGCCTTGCTGATATCCATGAAAGTATATTATAAAAAGGAAAAAAAGTCTCTTCCCGTTCAGAACAATAATTCAAATCTAAACAAAAAAGAGGAAGAAGAAAAAGAAAAATAAAAACAGGCAGTTCATTTTCCTCCAATTCTCTAAAACAGCATGAATAAATAGAGAAAATCAGGGATACAATGAAAAATAGTCGAAAAGCAGGAAAATTATACTTGCTATTAAAAAAAAGCTGTGGTATAATTCATATGCTAAATTGCACGTATGTTGATTTCTGACCTGGTGCCTACTGGTCTGTCAGAAAGTTGATACATACGGAAGAAAACAACCAAATGGAGGTAATTTATGAGCGTTATATCAATGAAGCAGTTATTAGAAGCAGGTGTACATTTCGGACACCAGACAAGAAGATGGAACCCTAAGATGGCTGAGTACATCTACACAGAAAGAAACGGAATCTACATCATTGACTTACAGAAGTCTGTAGGCAAAGTAGACGAGGCTTACTATGCAATTAAAGATATCGTTGCTGAAGGCGGAAAGATTCTTTTTGTTGGAACCAAGAAACAGGCTCAGGATTCTGTTAAGTCCGAAGCAGAACGTAGCGGTATGTTCTACGTAAATGAAAGATGGTTAGGCGGTATGTTAACAAATTTCAAGACCATCCAGAGCAGAATTGCAAGATTAAAACTGATTGAAACAATGTCCCAGGACGGTACTTTCGAAGTTCTTCCCAAGAAAGAAGTTATCGAGTTAAAGAAAGAATGGGAGAAATTAGAGAAGAACCTTGGCGGAATTAAAAATATGAAGAATATTCCTGACGCTATCTTCGTAGTAGATCCTAAGAAAGAAAGAATCTGCGTACAGGAAGCTCATGCATTAGGTATTCCTTTAATTGGTATTGCAGATACAAACTGTGATCCTGAAGAACTTGATTATGTAATTCCTGGTAATGATGATGCTATCAGAGCGGTTAAGTTAATCGTTGCTAAGATGGCAGATGCTGTTATCGAAGCTAACCAGGGAGTTCAGATGACTGACAGTTCCGAAGAGACTTCTGAAGCTGGTGTTGAAGCAGCAGAAGAAACTTCCGAAGAATTTGTTGAAGCATAATAAGTTTAAGACAGTAAGCCATTAGATGGCTTATGCCAGAAGAACTAATATAATCAAAAAACGGAGGAATACAAACAATGGCTATTACAGCAGCAATGGTTAAAGATTTAAGAGATATGACCGGAGCCGGCATGATGGATTGTAAGAAAGCACTTGCCGCTACCGATGGAGATATGGACAAGGCAGTTGAGTTCTTAAGAGAGAAAGGACTTGCCGCTGCTGAGAAAAAAGCAGGAAGAATTGCAGCAGAAGGTATTTGTGAAACTGCAGTAAGCGAAGATGGTAAAGTAGCTGCTATCGTAGAAGTTAACAGCGAAACAGACTTCGTTGCAAAGAACGATACATTCAGAAGCTTTGTTAAAGCAGTTGTAAATCAGGCAATGGTAACAGAAAATACTGATATTGAAGCATTTTTAGCTGAGAAATGGGCTCTTGATGCTTCCAAAACAGTAAAAGAAGAATTATCCAGCCAGATAGCAGTAATCGGTGAAAACATGAACATCAGAAGATTCCAGAAAGTAGTTGCTGAGAATGGTTTTGTTGAATCCTATATTCATGGCGGCGGAAGAATCGGCGTATTAGTTGAAGTTGAAACAACCGTATGCAATGATGCTGCAAAAGAAGCAGCTAAGAATGTAGCTATGCAGATTGCAGCCATTTCTCCTAAATATGTTCAGAGAACAGAGATTCCTGAAGATTACATCTCTCACGAAAGAGAAATCTTAAAGGCTCAGGCAATGAACGAGAACACCGGAAAACCTGAAAACATCATCGAGAAGATGATTGAAGGCCGTTTAAACAAAGAATTAAAAGAAATCTGCCTTGTAGATCAGGTATATGTAAAAGACGGTGATTTAACCGTTCAGAAGTATCTTGAATCCGTAGGAAAAGAAATTGGTGCTCCAATTGCTGTAAAGAGCTTTGTTCGTTTTGAAACCGGCGAAGGCATCGAAAAGAAATCCGAAAACTTTGCCGAAGAAGTTGCAAAACAAATGGGAAACTAACTTCATATTTTAAATAGTACTAAACCGCCGAAAACCCAATGTTTTCGGCGGTTTTTTCGTTTTAAGGGTGTCGTAAAATACCTACATCAAAGAAAAAGCATAACAATTCTCTATATTGCAGTTACGAAAAATTGTGACAGAACTTAAACGGTTATAGATAGAAGGTCAGGAGATAATATTTTCAAGGAGAATAGGCAAATAAAAAAGTTTATCGGAAAAATTGAATATAGTAAATAAGATGAGCCAGCTGGAATGTAAAGAACACTATGACGGCTTGCTCCTATATACTTTTGGTCGGCACACAGAGTAAACACTGTACTAACATCAAAATAGCTGACACTTGCTATAAAGAGTCACTACCTATTATTCATATTTAACTAAAGTTGATATATTCTGATTATTTATTTTGATAATGTTATAGGAAATTTTTAATACGTGCGAAAATATTGTATTAATATGGAAATTCATGTTGAAAATAAGAAGAAAAAGATATACAATCAAATTAACTTAATGATCGTATGATAATTATCATAAACCTTGCTGAACTTTCCGACATGTATTACCGAGGACTTATGGAAGTGGAAATACTTTATAATTGCAAAAAATTTTATATCAATCGAAAAAATACTTTACCAACTTTGAAAAATTTCAGTTTTAGAAAAAAGCTAAAATAATAAATTTTATTTACCAATTTCAAAGTTGGTAAAATAAAAAATGACAAGAGCTATAAACCGCATAAATACAACATCCTTGTTCTATAAAAAGTTGTAACCCAATTACAAAGAAGTTAAAGAATAACATAAATACAATTAAGGAAAGGAATGAATTTTATGAAAAAGCATTCATTGATACCGCAGAGAGGTTTTTTCCCCCAGCCATCCTATTTAATCGGTACCTTTAAAGATGATGGTACTCCTGATTTCGCTTTGATTACATTTATTACGTTCTGTTCGGTGAATCCGCCAATGTTGATGTTCGCTTCAAGAGGCGACAAGCTTACACGTAAGCTTGTTGAGAAAAATGAAGTTTTTTCTGCAAATCTTGTCACTACCAAAATGATGTACATGGCGGATTATTTTGGAAATACTTCAGGGTATAAAAGGAATAAATGTGAAGAGATCGGAGCCAGGTATGCAAATGGACAGGTTTTGAATGTTCCCATTCTGGAGGAATCACCGTGGGTATACGAATGTGTGCTTACGGATTTAAAAAGCACCGGAGACGGATTTATATACATTGGGGAAATTAAAAATATACTGGTGGATGATGAAATTGTGGATACATCGTATGGGAAAATAGACATGCTTTCGGTAGATCCACTGATCTATGCACCCGGTCACTATTATCGGCTGTCTTCCAATATTGGTTCGGTTGGGTATTCTAAAAAACAATCAGAATAGCCGCCAAGGCCCTCCATGTTCAAACGGCATCTTTTTTAACCATTCAAGGCACATTGAGACGATAATAATAATGACAATAGCTTGAAGGGAAAATAACACAACCCAACTATTATATATAATGGCTTTGAAAAAAATAGGAAAAAACTGGATTACAACAACATTGCAATGATAGCACTAAATTCCAAAGTTTTTAGTATATGAATACCGCTTGATTTATTAGAACTAATGGAAGTCTATAAGAGAAGGCTGCTCAAGTATAATTAGCAGCCTTCTACTAGTTTTATGTAAATGATAAAAAAGTTACTGCTGTTAGACTATATAGAAGATTTATTATTATTTGTATCGTCATAACTTATATTTAAGTTATGCTCTGTTTTTCATCGATATCCTTATCTTTTATAGAAGTACGTTTATTTCTATAGAGTTTCCATTCTTTCAAGAGCATTACACATCCAGATATAAATCCCATTAGATAATATACTACTTGAATTATTTTAAATAAGTCCATACATGACCTCCTTTTTGCATTTAATCCTCTGGCTACAATTATTAATAAATTATGTTTCCACAGTTTTCTCTTGGAAGTGACAGGCCTGTCCTTACTCTACAAAGAGCATTTATAATTTAATAATATTATGGTATAATTCTAGCATGTGAATATTCAGGTGCATATGGTATGAGGTTGCATTAAATTTCTAATAGTTACCAGTAGTTGCAAGCAGTTGGTATTTTAGGAGGGAAAGAAGTATGAATAAAGGGAAGCAATTAATAAGCTTCAGAGATCTTCATAAGCAGATTTATAATGATGGCCCAACGACTCTTGGCTTCTTTCGATATATTCTACCAAAAGAAATATTTAATGACCCATATGCTCCATTTGAGATAGGCGACGATACAAGATTATCAAAATTTTTTACGGATTCGAGGGGAGAACATTGTAGGAAGTTTCGAAATCGAATTATAGATTTACTTACTCTCAATTCTTGTATCGATGTAATGGATTTTATCAACAAGAGTTATGATTTTATAAAAGAGGAAAACATTGGAGAATATAAGATCAGGAAAGCTGCAAAAACTTTTTCTAAAGAATTAGAAATTTGCCCAACACTAAAAACCTATATTGAACAGGAGACACCTTTTTATTGGCATGTTTTAGGTCTGCTGGTTCTTTTTGCATTGGTAAGAGATGAAGCAGAAGAGGCATTTGGATTATCGAAGTTGCAGGAAACTATTATTTGTAAAGAGATTGTACAAAAGTTTCTTGAATCAACAGAGGTGAACGTAAATTATAGAAAATATTTGCTTGAAGAAAAAGAATCTGATTGGAATACTACGTTAATTAAATACTCAGAAATTTTTGAATCATTGGTAGAAATTATAGATGAGCAAAGAGCATCGGAAAGAAGGAAAGAACATTTTATTAAATTTAGTAGAGATACTATACATAGATATTAACTTTCTTTGAATAAAATAAGCGTTTTCATAATAGAGCACGTCCAGTTTCTGGGTGTGCTTTTTTCTGTTTGCGCGCCATGGGCGCGCTCTAACGGGTGCAAGTCCCGAGTACACCTAGGTAACAAGGAAGTGCATAGCTGAACAGCAAGGGTGTTCATCGTGAGATGAAATCTGAAGGAAGCTGTAGGCAAACCTCCGGTCTGACGGATAGAAATCACATAAAGGCTAGGTTCTGTTTGGTAAGTCCGCAGAAAAGGATGAAGCCGTAAAGTTACCACTTGTAGGAACAGAGTAAATGTGGCAGATAAGTGGAGGGAAAGAGCGTGCATCTTAAGCGTGGAGGTCTCACAGCGGCCTCATTAGCCGAGTAACAACGAACTGTGAGAAGTCAGCCGAGCCCATAGTAGTGAGGAAGTTTCTGTAATAGAAATGGAGCAAAGGGGCGAACAATCAATAAGTTCTAGTATGTCTCGTATTGCAGATATGACAACATCTGCTGTAACCAATCGGGGTAAAGGTGGTCAGATTTAGTGAGACGGAAAGGAAAGAACGCATGGACACAAGTAGTCTAATGGAGCAGATACTAAGTAAAGACAACCTCAATACAGCGTATCTGCAAGTCGTACGAAATAAAGGTGCAGAAGGTGTGGACGGAATGAAGTACACGGAGCTCAAAGAACATCTTGAAAAGAACGGCGACATCATCAAGGAACAGTTGAGGACAAGAACATATAAACCTCAGCCAGTACTCAGAGTGGAGATACCAAAACCAGACGGTGGTGTCAGAAACCTAGGAATACCAACAGTAACAGAGCGATTTGTACAACAGGCGATAGCACAGGTGTTAACACCAATCTATGAGGAACAGTTCCATGACCATAGTTATGGATTCAGACCGAAAAGGTGTGCACAGCAGGCAATTATAATAGCATTAGAAATGATAAATGATGGAGATGATTGGATAGTTGATATTGACTTAGAAAAGTTCTTTGACACGGTAAACCATGATAAACTAATGACACTCATAGGAAGAACAATCAAAGATGGAGACGTTATCTCTATTATCAGAAAGTTTTTAGTCAGTGGAATTATGGTAGATGATGAATACAAGGAGTCGGTGGTAGGAACACCACAAGGTGGAAATCTTTCTCCGCTTCTTGCAAACATCATGTTGACTGAACTTGACAAGGAAATGGAACAAAGAGGACTGAACTTTGTCAGATATGCGGATGACTGTATTATTATGGTCGGAAGCGAAATGTCAGCAAAGAGAGTGATGAGAAATCTCACGAAGTTTATTGAAGAGAAACTAGGACTCAAAGTAAATATGACAAAGAGCAAGGTGGATAGGCCGAGAGGTCTCAAATACCTTGGATTTGGATTCTACTTTGACAGCAAAACACATCAGTTTAAGGCGAAACCACATGCCAAGTCAGTAGCAAAGTTCAAAGCAAGAATGAAACAACTTACTTGCAGAAGTGGGGGAGTTGGAAATGACTACAAAATAAAGAGACTCAATGAACTCATCAGAGGGTGGATTAACTACTTTAAAATTGGTGGTATGAAAGGTCTTTGTGCAAAGCTGGACAGCAACATACGTTATCGTATTCGCATGTGTATTTGGAAACAGTGGAAAACTCCACAGAACAGAGCTGAGAACTTGATGAAACTTGGAATTAACAAATATACAGCATGGAAAACGGCATATACAGGTGCAAGAATTGCCTATGTCTGCAACAAAGGTGCTGTAAATGTTGCGATAAACAACAAGAGATTAGCCTCATTTGGACTAATCTCAATGTTAGATTACTACACCGAAAGGTGTGTTACTTGTTAAGTTGATTGAACCGCCGTGTACCGAACGGTACGCACGGTGGTGTGAGAGGTCGGAGTTTCTTCAATTTGAAGAAATTTCTCCTACTCGATTGGCTGCATATCATGTATTGAATGGATGGTGAATTAAATGAAAAGTACTTATGAGCAAATAAAGATTGCATATGATTTAGCTGGTATCTAATCAATGTCTTTGACGAATTGCATTTCAATCTGCTTCTCGAAATGTTCATCGTGAGAACTGTTATAATCAACCAGTTTTTCAAGCATTTTTCTTAATGTTTTGATTTCATCACAGTTAAAATTATGAAAAATCTCATGAAGATATTGGTTAGCTTTTATATGATTTTTTTGTATTAGCTCCATTCCTGCTTTAGTTATAGCAATATTTACAGATCTTTTATCAGAAGTGCTAGGATTACTTTTTAAAAAGCCATTATTGCTCATACTTGTTACAAGACGATTAACATTTTGTTTGCTGGTACCTAAAATATTAGATATATTAATAATTGATGCTTCATGAGGATTAAGATGTGTAATTGCAATCATAAGCATCAGCTGTCTGGAGGTCAGCCCTTCTAGTTTGGAATCAAAATCAGCCTGTAATTTACTTAATATAACAAAGAGAAGACTATATATCTGTTGCATATCATCTAAAACATGAATTTCATCTTTACATTTATTCACGATTAATCCCCTTATATTGAATAATAAATTTTATAGATAGTATACCATACTAAATTCAATTAGTAAACATGTTGACAAAAGCCCATTATATGATATAGTAAACATGTTGACTAAACGAAGGAGGAATATGAATGAAAAAGATAATATTTGGATGTGGAAAGTTTGTAATTATTGTAGTCTTGATTATGTTATTTCTGTTGCTATGTTTGGCAGTTTACCATCATCTGAAATTGAAAAAGGAAAGAAAAGACATTATCCCAAATGGAGATATGATTGATGTCAATGGAAGAAAAATACATGTATATATCCAAGGAAATCATCAGTTAAAATTAGTTTTTCTGGCAGGCTCTGCATCAGTTGCACCTGTATATGATTTCAAATCGGTATACAGCAAACTGTATGATCAATATAAAATAATAGTTGTTGAAAAAAGTGGTTATGGATATTCAGATGTGGCTAACGTTGTTAGAGATGTTGCATCTATAGTTGAGGAAGAAAGAAGTGCACTTTGCGGTGCGGGAGAAAATGGACCATATATACTTGTTCCTCATTCTATGGGGGGATTGGAAACGATTTATTGGGCTCAGCATTATCCAGATGAGGTGCTGGGAATTATAGGACTTGATATGGCAGTACCAGAAGTATATGAAAAAATGAATATAAATGTATCCTTAAGGATGATGAAATTATTAAAGGTTGTATGTTTTTTAGGAATACAACGTATTCCAGGTATATATCCACTGAATACAGAAGAACTTAACGAAAATGAAAAGAAGCAGCAAAAGTTACTTCTATACAGCTATAATATGAATGATAATTTTCGCGGTGAGTCTGAGAAAGTGAGAGAAAATGCTGAAACAGTGAAACATGGAGGAAATATTCATATTCCACTTTTGATGTTTATGTCTAATGGTTCAGAAATAGGAGATTTCTGGATACCCAGTGAACAAAAGTTTGCGAAAGAAAATCATGGCGAGACGATACAGTTTAAATGTGGACATTATTTACATCATTATGATTCAGAAACAATAGCTGAAGAAATAAAAAAGTTTTTGATTAAATTTCACTGATATTTATAATGCATTCATATTAGTGACAATTCTATGAGATTAACTTCTGGTTAATAGAAAGTACTAATATTAAATAAGTGCTCAACTGTGTAAAAGATTACAATTTTTCGTCAAGGCCCAGCCAGGTTCAAGTGTTATCATTTTTAACCGTTCAAGGCACGTGGAGTCCATAGTACTGTTGCAGGAGAAAGACAGCTGAAAAGTAGTTGCAGTGTAGTATAATTGAATGGATGTTTAAGATGAGGTGTGAGAGCAATAACTTTCACATCTTTTTTATAGAAAAATTTATGGAACTAACAATATCTTTAGATAAAGGTATGGCTGATATACTTTTTATTTCGATTAGAAAAACGTGAGTGAAATTAAGGATTTTTAAAATGAAGTAATAAATGAAGTAAAAAAGGTGTTGACCCTAACACCATGTCATAGTGTAATATAAAAACAGAGTTTGAAGATATCATTAAAATTCATAGCCGGCAGAGTATTAAGCGGTATTGACAGCTCTAAAACATATATGGAGGTATAGCCATGAGAACAGTAAAACAAGTTTCTGATCTGACAGGGATAAGCGTACGCATGCTGCATTATTATGACGAAATAGGATTGTTAAAACCTAGTGCAGTTACAGAGTCAGGTTACAGACTTTATGATGATGAAGCACTAATAACACTTCAGCAAGTTCTGTTTTTTAAAGAGCTTGATATACCGCTAAAGGAAGTGAAAAGAATCATGGATAGTCCCCGATTTAATAAAATGCAAGCTTTAGAAAATCAAAAACAGTTGCTTATTATTAAACGCAATCGATTGAATGATTTAGTTGAACTTATAAATGAAACATTAAAAGGAGAAAACACTATGAGTTTTAAAGAATTTGATATGAGTGAATACTTTAATAAATTAGAAGAGTTAAAAAAAGGAAATGAGGAGCATATAATAAAAAGTTGGGGCAGTATAGAAGCTTATGATAAATTTATAGAAAATTCCAAAGCCAAGGAATCTGAACTGGTCCAATTGGCTATAGAGCAATATGGAAATATGGATAAATTTATTGAAGCTACAAAAAGTAATTTTACTGTTGATAAAGATAATATTGGATATGTGAGTGCTATAAAAAAGGAAGATTTAGGTTATTATGTTGATAAGGAGTATAGATTATATGAAAAGCTTACAGCCGACCTGACTAAAGATCCCTCTTCAATTGAGATACAGCAAATTGTTTTAGAAATTGTAAGTCTCACTGATGAAAAATTTAAGTTTCTAAAAATAGATAAAAAGGATAGGGGAGAAAACTATTGGTTTTTTTTTGCTGATACTCATTTATCAGACCCAGTGTCAATAAAAGTGATGGATGAGAAATATGGTAAGGGAGCATGTATATTTATAGGAAAGGCATTCAAGCTTTATGCTGAAAATAATAAGTGATGAAATAAACCATCAAAAACGATTGTCATTGATTTTGTAATAGGTGCAACATAGTGCCCGAAAAAAATGAACTAAAAGGATTAAATTTTCAAAAGGACATCAGGCTTAACAGGCATCTATTTTGTCTCCTATTAAGGGCACATTACTTTACCAATTGCAAAAAAATTTATACCAATCGAAAAAATACTTTACCAACTTTGAAAAATTTCAGTTTTAGACAAAAGCTAAAATAATAAATTTTATTTACCAATTTCAAAGTTGGTAAAATAAAAAATGACAAGAGCTATAAACCGTATAAATACAACATCCTTGTTCTATAGTTCGCAAAGCAAATGGGTCAGTAATCAAAGTCTTGAGGCAACTTCTTCGAGAGAAGATTGCAAAGCAGATGGGTAACTAATTATATAATTTAAAATGGTATTTAACCGCCGGGAATGTAGTGTTTCCGGCGGTTTTTGTAGTGCGCCTGGCGGCGCACGTTTCTAGGATGAAAGTTCCTAATCCGCCTTAGTAGTGGGAAGGATATAGCCAAGACCAAGGGTGTCCATCGTGAGGTGGAATCTGAAGGAAGGTGGAGGCAAATCTCTGGTCTGACGAACAGAAATCACATCAGGCTATAGCTGAGGATAAGGTTGCTATACAAACTAAAGTCCAATAACTACTCGGAATTAACTATAGTAAATGTGGCAGATATATGGAGAGAAAGAAACGTGTGGTACCCAGGGAGGTCTCGTCAGCAAGTGAAAACAGAGTATGAAACTTGTAGTAACAACGAATGATGAGAAGTCAGCAGAAGCCATAGTAAACCGATGGTTGCAAACATCGGCGAAGGGCTGAACTTTAGGAGATACAAGCAATGAATGTAACTGAATGTAGACTTAAGAACAGACAACTTCATATGGAAGACTATCAGCAAATGGTATCTGCGGAACAGAAAGAGTATGCAGAAGTGTTCGACTACGGGAAGATTACTGAAAAGAGCGGTATCATCACAGACTATTGGACGAACAATCTATTGGACTTGATTCTACGCAAAGACAACCTCAATAAGGCTTATAAAAGAGTGAAATCAAACAAGGGTAAAGGTGGAATCGATGGTATGCAGGTAGATGAACTTCTGCCCTTCCTAAGAGAAAATCAAGAGACTTTAATCCAAGAGATAAGGGCTGGTAAATATAAGCCAAACCCAGTTCGTAGGGTAGAAATACCTAAAGAAACAAAAGGCGAGTTTCGAAAACTTGGTGTTCCAACTGTAGTTGACAGGGTTATTCAACAGGCAATCACACAGGAACTAACACCAATCTATGAGGAACAATTCTCAGAAAACAGTTTTGGCTTTCGACCAAAAAGAGGGGCACACGATGCCCTTAAACAATGCCAAAAGAACGTAAATGATGGCTATGTATATGTGGTGGACATGGACTTGGAAAAGTTCTTTGATACCGTATGCCAGAGTAAGCTGATTGAGGTGTTAGGAAGAACCATAAAAGATGGCAGATTGATTTCTTTAATACACAAATATCTCAATGCGGGAGTCATTACAAAAGGGATATTTGAAAAATCAGAAGTAGGAATGCCACAAGGTGGACCACTTAGTCCACTGCTCAGCAACGTAATGCTCAATGAGTTAGATAAGGAACTTGAGAGTAGAGGCCACAGATTCGTCCGATATGCAGATGACTGTATGATTTTTTGCAAGAGCAAGAAAAGTGCAGAGAGAACCTTAGAAAACATACTCCCATTTATGAAAGGAAAACTATTTCTAAAAGTAAATAGGAAGAAAACAAAAGTTGCTCATATCAGTAAGGTCAAGTATCTTGGGTATAGTTTCTATCGATACAAAGGTAAATGTAGACTTAGAGTCCATCCTAAATCAGTTTCCAAGATGAAGGATAAAATCAGAGAGCTAACGGGTAGAAGTAATGGAATGAGCAATGCGGTAAGAGAAGAAAAATATCAACAGTATGTGCGAGGTTGGGTGGAATATTTCCGACTTGCAGATATGAAAAATCTTCTCAAAGTCACAGATGAATGGGCAAGACGAAGAATTAGAATGGTTTACTGGAAACAATGGAAGAAAATCAGAACCAGATACCGAATGCTGAAAGCATTGGGAATGGAACAATGGAAAGCATTAGAACTCGCGTGGAGTAGAAAAGGTTATTGGCGTATGGCACAAGTGCTTAACCAAGTCTTTTCAAATAAAATAATAGCCAAGTTGGGATACACTTCCCTACTTGACTATTATCTAATAGTTTATGAAAACTAAAGAACCGCCGTATACGGAACCGTACGTACGGTGGTGTGGGAGGACGGTAAATAAAATAATTATTTACCTCCTACCCGATTGGATGAAAAAGCTTGAAGAAATGGAGAGGAAAGTATGAGCCAGGAAATTGTTCTAAAGAACGTAAGCAAAGCTTATGGAAATAAAAAGGCCGTTGACGGGGTCAATCTGAATATCAGTGAGGGTATGTTTGGCCTCTTGGGAAGAAACG
>JAEXGM010000057.1 GCA_023450835.1 Bacillota bacterium
ATACTAATCTTATCACCCTGTTCAACGAATAAAGGAACATAAACTGTTGCACCTGTCTCAACAGTTGCAGGCTTTGTAGCGCCCTGAGCAGTATCACCTTTGAAGCCGGGTTCTGTACTTGTGATAACAAGTTCAACAAATAATGCGGGTTCAATAGCGAATACCTGTCCGTTGTGAGAAAGCATCTTAACCATATCATTCTCTTTTACAAACTTTAAGGAATCACCTACTGATTCTTCATTTAAAGCGAACTGATCGTAAGTATTAACATCCATGAAGTTAAAAAGATCTCCGTCTTTATATAAGTACTGCATGTCTGCACGTTCAATGTGAGCCTGAGGACACTTTTCTGTAGGTCTGAAAGTTCTTTCTACAACACCGCCACTCTTGATGTTTCTAAGCTTAGTACGAACAAAAGCTGCACCTTTTCCCGGTTTTACATGCTGAAATTCAATTACCTGGTAAACATTATTATCTAATTCGATAGTTAAGCCATTTCTAAAATCGCCTGCTGATACCATAAATGATATTTTCCTCCTTAAATTAACTACACTATAGTTTATCTTATTTGATACTTTTTTTCAACTATTTTTTTATTAAGCGAAAAAAAACATACAATTAAAACGATTCTTGCAATACCAATTATAAATTTAATTTATCATGGACATTAATGCATCCATGGCAAGCAAATATCCTTTTAATCCAAGCCCTACAATCTGACCGGTACACATAGGCGCTGTAACAGAAGTATGCCGGAATTCTTCCCTCTTATGGACATTGGATATATGTACTTCAATAATGGGTATGGACAAAGCAGCAAGGGCATCCCGGATGGCATAGCTGTAATGTGTAAAGGCTCCCGGGTTAATTATAATGCCCTGTGTGCCGTCATAATATGCTTCCTGGAGGCGGTCTATGATATTTCCCTCCGTATTGCTCTGGAATATATCTACTGTTATGTTTTCTTTAATTGCTTTTTCCTGAATCATTGACTTTAGATAACCGTAATCTTCTGTTCCGTATACGGATTTTTCACGGATACCCAGGAAATTAATATTGGGTCCGTTAATAACCAAAAGCTTCATATTAATTAGTTCCTCCACTCCAGTTCTTTCTTAGTATTACAGTTTCATTCTTTCCAGAATATTATTAATGACATCCTGCAGGCATTTACTCTCTGTTAGAATCTTTATATCACAGGCAACTTCATAAAAGGGAAGCCTCTTATCATAGAGCAGCTCCATCTTCGCCAGGCCGTCATCTCCGGCTAATAGAGGCCTTACTTTATCGTTCTTAAGCCTTGACGCCAGAGTTTCCTTGGAAGCCTCCAGATAGATGACGGTTCCCAGATTCTTAAGGAGTTCTGCGTTGCCGGGTCTTATTGGAAGGCCTCCGCCAACAGAAACTATCGTCTGACTTAGTTTTCCCGTAAGTTCCTTGATTGCCGCTGTTTCCAGTTCTCTGAAAAACTCCTCACCCTCTTCTTCAAATATCCTGCTGACTGTACGTCCGCTTTTTTGTTCAATATACCTGTCCGTATCTAAAAAGCTAAAGTTAAGCTTTCTTGCTAGCTGCTGTCCCACTGTCGTCTTGCCGCAGCCCATAAATCCAATTAAAATTATATTATCCATAGGGTATCATCTCTATCTTCTCTTCTTTGTATGAGAGCGATTGTAAAAGAATAGTACTAACTTTTCCAGATACCGCTTTAAAATAATCTGAATTTCCGTATCTTTTCCTATCGGTTTTACAAATATACTCTTAAGTCCTGCTCTTCTTGCACCATAAATATCTGTAAATAGCTGATCTCCAATGAAAACAGTGTTGGAAAGGGTCGTTCCAAGAATTCTCACGCCTTTTAAATAACCGGTCCTTCCGGGCTTTCCGGCTTTAAAAATATAACTTTGATGAAGGTCTTTGTTAAACCGCTTCACACGTTCTTCGCCGTTATTGGAAATAAAACATATCTTAAAGCCTAGTTCGTTTAAACTTAGAATTAGTTTTTTTGCATTTTCATCAGCGTCCTTATCGTGTTCTACAAGGGTGTTATCAATATCAAAAAGAATGCCTCTGTAACCTCTATTATAAAGAGTTTTATAATCAACCTTATATGCAGAATCTGCTGATTCATCGGGGAAAAAATTATGAATCATGTTGCCCTCGCTTTCCGATAAAGCATCCAAATATTACCTTGATGCTTTTCTCCCTATTATATCAGATATAAACGCCAATTGGCAAGATAAAGACAAAATTGCTACTTTATACAATGTATGGTAATTATAAGATATCCGTGTTAAAATAATAAAATACGTACCATATCATAAATTTTAGGAGGCCGCTATGTCATCCCATATTTTAAAAAATGAAGAACTAACTCTAACATTCTCTGATTTCGGAGCTGAGTTACAGGCTATTACAGATAGTAAAACAGGAAAAGAATATCTCTGGAATGCGGACCCTGCTTATTGGAAGAGAATTTCACCCGTATTATTTCCCATTGTAGGAAACCTTAAAAATAAAACCTATTCCTACCAAGGAAAAACCTATTCATTACCTCAGCATGGTTTTGCCAGGGATATGGAATTTTCCCTGATAGAAACGACAGCCAATTCTCTGAGCTTCCTATTGGAATCTTCTGAAGAGACATTAAAAGTATACCCTTTTCCCTTTCAGCTAATTATACGTTACACTTTAAAGGGACGGACGGTTAATGTGACTTGGGAAGTGAAAAATTCCGGTGAGGATACTATGTATTTCTCTATTGGAGGTCATCCTGCCTTTTTGTGTCCTATTAATGATGAAGACAAGCAAAGTGATTACTATTTTAGTTTTGATTCAAAAGCTCCTATTACGGTCAGCAAAGTCAGCGAAAATGGCCTTATTATTAGAGATGCTTCACAACAACCGGTGATTCTGCCTTTAGAGGACGGATTACTGCCTATTGACTCACATCTCTTTGATGATGATGCTCTGGTTATTGAAAATAACCAATATCACTCTGTTTCATTGCTGACACCGGATAAAAAGCCCTATGTAACAGTTGCCTTTGATGCTCCCCTGTTCGGCCTTTGGTCTCCTGTTAAAAAGAATGCTCCATTCGTATGTATTGAACCCTGGTACGGAAGATGTGACAGTGAGGATTTTAATGGTACTCTTGAAAACAGAGAATGGGGTAATGTATTAGAGGCGGGCAAAACTTTTCAAAAATCATATACTATAACAATTGGATAACAAAAAGGTTAGCTGTGCCTGTAATCTACAGTGTACAAATTGGTACCTGCAGTAAGCCGGCAGATTTGTATCTGTATTAGAATCTACAGGTACGGAAAGGGCAAGGTTTATTATGAAAATTCCTGTAATCGGCGTCACGCCCCATTATGAAACTGATAATAATAAGATATGTATTGCCTCTATGTATATGGAGGCCATTCTCCATGCGGGAGGCGTTCCGCTCCTACTTCCTTTAAAAGCCGGAAAAGAGGCTCTTGCCGCAGCGGTAAAGGTTTGTGACGGATTTCTTTTTACAGGAGGACCTGATATCGACCCCTTCCGTTTTGGAGAGGAAACTATTCCGGAATGTGATGTGGTTAATCCTGATAGAGATGAAATGGAAGAGATTTTATTTGAATTGATAATGACTGAAAAGAAACCGGTACTTGGAATCTGCAGAGGAATACAGGTACTTAATGTATTTCTTGGCGGTACTTTGTATCAGGATATTCCGGCCCAGTTTCAAGGTAAATTAAGTCTTTGCCACTCTCAGAAATCCGGACGCACGGTTTTATCTCATAGTGTTGCGGTTCAAAAGGGTAGCCTGCTTTATGATATCCTTAAGACAGAAACTCTAATGGTAAACAGCTTTCATCACCAGGGTATCAAAGAGCTTGCTCCTTCCCTCAAAATTGCGGCAGAGTCTAAGGATGGCTTGGTTGAAGCAGTTTATCTGGAGGAACATCCTTTCTTCCTGGCTGTTCAATGGCATCCGGAGCACCTTTTCCGAACAAACGAAGGGGCAGAAAAGCTTTTTGCAGCTTTTGTAAAGGCATGTTAATAATATAAAGAATATTCAACAGCAATAATATAGGCTTTATTATTGCTGTTTTCTTATATATGCAGCAGTATTAAAATTCTCATTTGCAAACAAGTATTATCTGGAATATTATAGTAATAAGCAAATTACACGAAACTGTATGTTAAATTAAATCAAATAAGAATTATAAGGGGATTTACATTTGGATTTCTTGGAAGAAGAAAAAGTTTTCTATTGTCCTAAATGCGGACATGTACATAGTAATAATATAAAGATATATAATGAAAGGTTGAGGAAACAAAACTTTATCATTTCTCCTATTCTGCCTACCTGTTTAAGCTGTGGTTCAGAAGTTACTCTAATTAAGCAACCTGTTTTAGGAAATGGCTGCAAAGTTATTATGCTTACGGGTACCTGCGGCAGCGGGAAATCTTCAACGGCGGAAATTCTTATGAAAATATATGGGTTTGATGTAATTGACGGTGATTGTGTAATGCAGGTTGTTAAGCACAAATTTGGAGTTAATAAGGTGGAATACAACGAACCGGCAATGTACAGAGAAATTGAATATCAGATTGATATCTTATTAGCATTAAAAAAGGATATCGTTATATCCAATGTCGTTACCCTGCAGGACTTACAAGTATATCGCAATATTTTTAAACAAAGGAATATATGTTATCAGGTTTTTCTCCTGCAGCCCAGATATGCTTCTGCCATTGCACGTACTCAGACAAGAACCTGTCATAAAAGCATAACTCCCGAGGAATGGGTTAAATATTTTTATGACGAATTGAGCTTATTTCAAAATAAATATAATGAAGATGTTATAATATTGGATAATTCGGATTATACCGTAGAGGAATCAGCTGATAAAATCCTTAAGGAATATCAAAAATACTATCAAAATAGCAGAATGAAAAATTAGAGGTATTTGGCTGAATCCATTAATCATAGTAAAAGCTGAAACACTTGATCTGAAGATTTCAGCTTTTACTAATTTATGCTCTTGCGAATTACAATTAAGTCCAAAAAGCACTGTATTCAGCAGAATTAGTATGGACCAAGCAATAAAAGACACCATCTCCCTTGAAAACGAAAGAATTTTACTTCAACACGCTTCTTTCCTTTCGTCAAACCACCTGGGATTTGTAATTGGTGCGGTTATTCGATTGTAAAGATAGTACCATTCCATCCCAGGTACTTTATAATAAGGCTTAAATAAGCGGGTTAAGGTACTGTAGCCTTTCACATGTCCTTTTTTGGTTTCAAATAAGAAGCCTTCTTTTTGGCAAATCCAATTTTCCGGGTTATTAACATCACCAACGAGAACAGTCATGGTATCTGTACTCAGCACAAGCGGCCCGTAACATAACGCCACAATGTCCGGATTATATTCATCCACTGCTTCGAATCTTAACCGGAAAGGAAAGGTAATACCAATCCGGTCTCCGTCTTCCCATTCTCTTATTAAAGTGAGCCATTCTCCGGGAGTGCACGTCACATCCTGCTTTTTACCATTTATATATACTTCATTTGTGCCGTCAGCCCAATGAGGTACCCGGAAATTTAGTGCATACCGGCTGCTTTTCTCTGAAGAAATAATGAATTTCAAGGTTTCTTCTTCCGGATACATAGAATAGTTTTCCAGTTTAATTTTATTACCATTAATCTCAAAAGCTACTTTTGAAGGGAGATACTGCGATATGTAGATGCCACTGTCACTGCTGTAATATAGCATGTTAGAGTATTCTGCCACATCCTGAGGAAATGTTCCCGTACAGCACTGCCAGGTAAAATTAGCTCCATTGTCCTGTAATCTTCTGTCCTCCGTGGTTTTTAAGGCACCATCCAGAAAATAATTGGCATAATACATAACTTTTCCGCTGCTCTCTACGGGTAACTGGGCTCCCGTACCGTTATACAGCATCTTCTCGACCCATTCTCCGTATATTGCTTTGCCGGTGAACTTCAGCAGATAATTACAGAACTTAAAAACTGCCCATGCGCAGCAAGAGACTTCACAGCTTCCCCAGGTATCATTTCTTCCTACTAATTCACCGGAAAAGTTCCGATAGAGTTCAGCCGTCTTTGTCTTATCCCAGGAGCTCTTCAGAGAATCCCCCAGGTACCCCTTCTGCTGCGTGAAAAGACATTCTGCCGGCCCATATCCGCCGGTGGCAAATATATGATGTTCCGTTAATTCCTGATAGGCTATTTCCATCGCCTCCAGGTAAGAGGTATCACTGGTCAGTTCATATGCCTTTGCCGCACTGGATAGACTGTTCACATGGCTGTAGGCATGTCTTGGTCCGATTTCAAAATCTCTGTTCCTTAATTTATCCCAGAAATAAGGATAATCCCACTGCTCTGCAAATTCCCGGTACATAGAATCTCCTGTCAATTGGTAAGCTCTGTAAAGGTTTTCCGGCAATGTATACCACTCAATCATCCTGTTGCTCCAAAGAGCAGAATCCTGCAGTCCGTCTCTTTTAATATCTCTCTTAAAACGTTTCATAGCACTTTCTGTCAAACGTTTTATATGCTCAACTGCTTTCTTGTAATTTAAGAATTCATACATGTCAAGAAAACCGCCCAACAGCTTTTCATAAACATAGGTATCATTCTTATCTATGACCGCATCGGAAACTCCTGCACATTTCCCCCATTCATCGGCCAGTCTTTCTGCTTTCTCCCGCAGCCTTGTGTCTCCTGTTACCAGGTAGAGCTTTGCAAAAGCCCCAAGCTTCTGGCCGAAAGTACTGGCACCTTTTCCATACCAGCCGGTCAAGCCCTCGGCATCAGACGGAAGACCTGCCATAACCTGAAAGTAATGCAACAAATCATCATCCGGTATAGAGAGATACATTTCTATGGTCTCTCTTCTTTGATTTTCCCAGTGACTTGTTTTTAGTTCTACTTCTTGATACCGAAACTCCCGCAATCTGACACTTTCCATATTTAGCTCCCATCTGCGTACTTATCAGTACACCTGAAGTTTGTGCTGTTATCCTTTCAGTGCTCCAATCATTACACCTTTTTCAAAGTATTTTTGTACAAAGGGATAGACGCATAGAATTGGTACAGTTGAAACGATAATAACAGCATATTTGACCTGGTCTGCGGAACTCTGTGCATATCCTCCCGCGACGGTTCCGTTACCGTTAGAAAACGCTTCATTTAACAGCAGAATACGGCGAAGTACGATCTGCAGGGGTTCAAGACTATTCTTGCTGTTAAAAATCAATGCGTTGAAATAATCATTCCAGTGGAATACCGCATAATAGAGTACCAATACTGAGATAACAGCTTTTGATAAGGGTATTACAACTTTAAAGAAATAATTAAAATGCGAACAGCCGTCTAATACAGCCGCTTCATACAAATCATTGGGGATGGAATTCTCTATAAAGGTTCTTGCAATAATCAAGTTATAGGTATTGACAGCTACGATTATTATCTGTATCAGTCTGGTACTGATTAAGCCGATGGAACTTATGGTCATGTAAAGGGGAACCAGTCCGCCGCTGAAAAACATGGTAAATACAAAATAGAACATTATTTTATTGCGGGCTTTAAAAGTCTTCCGGGATAAAGCATAGGCTGCCGGCATTGTTATGGCTATGTTTAATGCTGTTCCTGCTATTACATAAATAATTGTGTTCATATATCCGACCCAGATTCTGCTGTCCTTCATAATCTGCTTGTAACCATAAAATCGGATATCCATGGGCCAAAAGGTAACCTTTCCCAAGTTGACCAGGTCCGAATTACTGATAGAGGCAATGATGATAAACCACAGAGGATATGCAATGATAATAAAAGTAATGATACTTAATAGAATGACTACCGCCATGAAGATTTTATCCGGCCAGTTATTGTAACTGCGGTCTTTTTTGGTCAGGGTTGTTTGCTTTGTTGCCATATGCTCTCCTCCTTACATCAAACCGGTTCCGGTTGTTCTTTTCGCAATAAAGTTCGTGATGACCAGAAACACGAAGTTTATCAGAGTATTAAATAGTCCCACAGCCGAACCAAAGCTAAACTGAGAGGATTTGATACCTACGGTATAGACATAGGTAGAAATTACCTGAGAAGCCCCCAGATTCAGACTGTTCTGCATCAGGTATATCTTATCAAAACCAACATTCAAGATGCCGCCCATATTCATAATCAATAAAATAATAATAGTGGGAAGAATGGCGGGAATATCGATGTGCCGCATTGTCTGCATTTTATTGGCACCATCAATTCTGCAAGCGTCATAAAGCTGAGAATCCACAGAAGACAGTGCCGCAAGGAATATGATACTGTTCCATCCCATACTCTGCCATATCCCGGAGAGTACGTACACAGGTACGAAAGCGGAGGCAGAGCCGAGCAGATTAATATTCTTGCTTACCAGATGCAGTTCTTTTAGGAAGTTACTTACCACGCCGCTGTTATCGGAAAGCATGATTTTTAACATGGAAACCATGACAACAACGGATATAAAATAGGGAATATATACTGTGGTCTGGACCATTCTTTTCCACCTTTGATTCTTCAGCTGGTTGATAATCATGGCAAGTATGATTGGTGCCGGAAACCCCAGAATAATGCTGGTGGCGGATATGAGAAAAGTATTTTTGATGGTAGTAAAAAACATAGGACTTTCAAAGTATTGCTTAAAATATTGAAGACCAACGAATTTACCGCCGGTAAAGCCTGAGGCGAAGCTGTATTCACGAAAGGCCAGCTGTACTCCATACATAGGTATGTAGCAAAATATAAATATATAAAGCATGGCAGGCAATAGCATTACCCATAGCTGCCAATCCAATAGGAATGAACGCAAATAGTTTTTCTTTTTCATAAGGAGTGCAATCCTTTCTATGTCAATCATTAAGAAAAAGGCTGTTGCCCTTAGGCGCTGCAACAGCCCCGTTTCTACTATTTCGCTAAATAGGTATCAAAAGCCGCCTGTCTGATAGTAAGTACATCCGGTAATCCCGCATCATTTACGGATTTTACGTAGGCATCCCAATCCTTATCGATATTGGACTCTCCTGTGAGCCATAAAGCCCAATAGTTATTCGTAATATTTGTAATATTAGCCTGGTCCATTGCCAAAGTATTTAAGTCGAACTCATTATACTTCATAAACATTTGCGGATAATAATCGTTCTTTGAAACTTTTGCAAGTACATCCTTATAGGTTTCTCTTTCCTTGAGGGCATAGGTCATATCTTCTGCCATCTCGATGTTAGTAGACTTTCGGATATACATCGGTCCGGCATCTGCAAAGGTGCTGGTCCACTTCCAGGTACCTGCGTCAGTCTTCGGATCCAGGGGAGGCAGTACTTTATAGGTATCATCTCCTGTCTTTTCAACACAGCCATCTGAAATTCCTCCGAAAAGGACCTCAACGCTGGTAGTTGAGTCATAGAACTGATCCATGAATTTCATTGCAGCATCCTGATTCTTGCATTTTGCACTCATTGCGATTCTGTTGGAGGACATATTAAGACCGGAGAAATCATAGGTCCATCGCGTATCATAGGTACTTGCCGGGCAGTCCACATCATATGCAAGTGCATTAAGAGGGATGTACTGGCTGTGTAAATCCGGTCCGAATTTATCGGTTTCTTCCCAGCCGGCCACCACACCTACTAGTGCGTTGCCGTTCTCGTCACCTCTTGATAATGACTGGAATGCTGAATAATCATTGGTAATGGCATTGGGATTAATAAGTCCATTGCTGTAGAGGTCTGCAAGATACTTAATTAGCAGCTTATATCTGTCATCAACAGCATAATTTTTAACTTTTCCGCCTTCTGCAAAATATCCGTCAGTTCCCCAGTTGGTGAGCTGAATACCTAAACCGCCAATCAAGTTCGTAAGGGAATAAGCTCCGCCAAACCATCCGTTAAAATCCATCGGTACTTCATCCGTTGCATCTCCGTTGCCGTTGGCATCCTTCTCTTTAAATGCCATCAGGACATTCTTAAGTTCCGTAAAGGTGGCAGGGACCTGTAATCCAAGGTTATCAAGCCATGTCTTATTTATAAACAGAACGGTATTGGAGTCAGGCCATTTACCCTGGAATTTCGGTGTTCCATAGATTTTACCCTCATATGTTTGAGCCAGTATCTTTGTATCCGGTTCTTCATTAAACATAGAGGTGATATTGGGAGCATCTTTTGAAATTAAATCCGATAGCTCTTGAAATAATCCCTTATAAGTTATGTAATCGGAGTCAGCCGTTGCATTAAAGAGCAGGTCTGGAATGTCTCCAGAAGCAAACCTGGTAGCTTTTGTTGTATCCCAGTCACTGTAAATCTGCTCCCATTGAATATCCACCCCTGCCTTATCTTCAATTTCCTGTAACCATTTCATGTCATCTACACTTTTTGTCAATGGATGGGAAACAAATAACGCAGTAAGTTTTGTTTTGCCGGTACTGCTTTTATCAGTTGCGGCAGTACCTGATTTGTTATTTGATGTAGCTTTGCTGTCATTGCCATTTTTACCACACCCCCCAAGTGTAGCTACCACCATAACAACAATTAATAGAACTGTTAAAATCCTTCTCATTTTACATCCTCCTTTTAGGCTAATGAATATATGAAATAACACAATAGATGTGCTTTTTCCCATGAAGTGCATCGTCATTATGATTGTTTTTTCTTCCTTTTTACATCATAATTATAACAATGTGCACAACATAATAAAATAGCCTAAAGATTGATTAGGTGTAAAATCGTCACATACAGAAAGTCGTTTTTTGTAGGAACGATGCGTTGATTTACAAAGCGGCAAATAAAAAGTTAATAACACATCACCACTTATACATACATTATTTACTTTACAGCCAGAATGCTATATAATTTTACTATATGCTCTTTGAATATTGAGAAAAGTTAGTTTTGGTGTAAAAACGTTATATTTTGAAAGAGGATTAGTGTGAAAAACAAAAGTATTTTTTCAACTACTGATTAACGAACATCGAAGATTGGATGTTCAGAAAAGAGGTTACCATGGAAATTCTTGAATTTGACGTCAAACAGCCCTTGGATTATCATTTTACCGGTAAATTCAAAGCACCCTCTCCCTTATGGAAGCATGAGTTCTTTCCCTTAAATGAATACGAACTGCTGGTAATGACGGAAGGGGTCCTCTACATTTCAGACAACAATGGCCAATATACCGTTAAAAAGGGAGAACATCTAATCTTACTGCCTACACCGAACAATATGCGTTTAGGTTATCAACCTTCTGATTGCAGTTTTTATTGGCTCCATTTTCGTGCTTCCCATGGGATAATCCGAAAAAATACGGAAGCAGATTTTCAACCATTGCCGGACAAGATATACATACCATTACAAGGCACCTTGCCCTCACTGGAAAAGGTCGTTATACTGATGAAACAGCTTCAGGATTCCATTCGTTCCAATTATGATTCCAACTTTATCAACTACACAACGACTACTATCTTATGTGAGATATTCAACCAGTTCTTTCCGAAAAAAGCAGCATTCTTAACCGATTTGAACCGGCAGATTTATAATGATATCATTGATTACATCCGGCTTACTATTTATAAAAATATTAAGGTCTCAGATATTGCAGAGCATTTTGGCTATAATGAAAAATATCTCTCCCATCTCTTTAGCAATATAGAAGGACTTCCTTTAAAGCAGTATATATTAAAAGAAAAAATGGACCAGGCTAAATACCTGTTAACAGACACTAATGATACAATTAATCAGATTGCTGCCTCTTTGAGCTTTACAGATAACCATAATTTTATGAAAGCATTTAAAAAAATAGTGGGATTTACTCCGACAGAGTATAGAAATGTTTATTCGAAAAGACTGCTTTATGATAAATAGTGGAATGATTTAGGCGGCAAAGGGTCAGTTTTTCACAATGGGACGGCAATTTGCACAAAGTAGAAAGATTCATGCGCTGGTTCCAAGGCACATGAATCTTTCTACTTTGTGTAAATTGCCTGTGTACTTGAAACAGGACCTTTGACGTTCAAATCATAGAATATTTAAAAGAGGGCGCCTGCAATAGATGGTAATGGGGGCACCTTTTTCACGATTGCTATATTTTAATATTACTTTTTATATCTGATTGATGTTTAAGATGGGTGGATGCCGCTTTTTAATAGTGCAGCACCGATAATTCCGGCATTGTTATAGAGCTTTGCGGTTACTATTCGCGTCTGTTTAGCGGATGTTCTGGAATAGCTTTCTTTTGCGGCGATTTCTTTTATTGGGTCGATTAACAGGTCACCGGCTTTACTGATACCTCCGCCGATGCAGATTATTTCAGGCTGAAAGATATTGATGATGTTTATGATTCCGGCAGACAGGTATTTTATATATTGCTTTAAAACTTTACCGGCTGTTTCATCCCCTCTTCTGACGGCATCGAATAGAGTTTTTCCTTCGACCCTGTTAATGTCTTCCGCGCATAGCTCCCACAGCAGGGAGAACACGTCTCCTTTCATTGCAGCTTTTGTCTGCTGTATCAGGGCAGTTGCGGAAGCATAGGCCTCAAAGCAGCCGGCCCTTCCACAGTTACATGGGATTCCATCTGCCATGATAACCATGTGCCCAATCTCTCCGGCTGCATAATTCACTCCTTCAAAGATTTCACCGTTTAAGATAATTCCGCCGCCAACGCCCGTTCCAAGAGTTACAGCTACAAAGGATTTCGCTTCTGCGGCTGCGCCAGCCAGATATTCTCCCCAGGCTGCGGCATTGGCGTCATTATCAAAATAGACTGTTTTTCCGTCAAAGGCTTCTTTGGCCATAGGAAGAAATGGTTCATTGTTAACATTTAAGTTATTGGCAAATTCAATCATACCGGTCTCCCGATTGGCTGTTCCGGGAACACCTATTCCAATAGATTCGATTTCGTATAGCTTAAGGTTATTTCTGTCCAGCAGCCTATTTGTCACAGCTTTCATGTCAGCAATAAGGTCGGCTGCTCCGGCATTTACATTTGTAGGAACGGCTTCTTTATCAAGCAGCAAGGCAGCTTCATTAACAAGGCCGACAACAAGATTTGTTCCCCCAAGATCAATTCCAATATAATATTTCATAAGATTTAGCCACTCCTTTTTTTCAAAGTCTGGTTTTATTCTCTTATTATAAAAAGGTAAAAAAGAAAAATCTCTGTATTTGTTATCTTAAATCTGGATATTATCGTCCTTTTCTCTTACCGGCGGAGGAGGCTGCGGATACTCTGCTATTCCTGCCGCTTTCCTTATTATTGGTCTTTGGTCTTACAGCCTGTTTACTGCTTGTAGTCTGCCTTGAGGTGTTTTTAGAGCTATTTCTTGAGGGGTTCGTCTCTTTATTATGGCTTTGCTGCTGTCCGCCGGCTCTCTCACGACTCTTTTCGTTGTTACGGAGATGTGCTCCTCCTCTTGGCCTTATGAGACATTTTTTATCAAACCCAATCAGATCTCTTCGTCCTGCTATTGTCAGAGCCTCTTCTACCAAATCATAGTTCTTGGGGTTCCTGTACTGAATCAAAGCCCTCTGCATTGCCTTTTCATGAGGAGTCTTAGGCGTATAAACTGGTTTTAAGTTCCTGGGGTCCAGGCCGGTATAATACATACAGGTAGAGATGGTAGAAGGAGTCGGATAAAAATCCTGTACCTGTTCCGGCATATATCCCAAATCTCTTAAATACTCTGCCAGCGCAATAGCCTCTTTTAAAGTGGAGCCGGGATGGGAGGACATGAGGTATGGTACTACAAACTGTTTCTTTCCCACTTCCTCATTGGTTTTCTTATATTTTCTTATAAATTCTTCGTATACCGCATTCTTAGGTTTACCCATTAATTCCAGGACGCTGTCACTGATATGCTCCGGCGCTACCTTAAGCTGTCCGCTGACATGATGTTCGCAAAGCTCTTTCATAAAGTCAGAGTCTTTATCCTGAACCAGATAATCAAAACGGATACCTGAGCGAACAAATACCTTTTTCACTCCCGGAAGACTTCGAAGCTTTCGAAGAAGCGTAAGATAATCTTTGTGGTCTACCTTTAAATTCTTACAGGGAGTTGGGAAGAGGCACTGTTTATTGGTACAGGCTCCCTTTGTCTTTTGTTTCTCGCAGGCCATATGGCGAAAGTTCGCAGTAGGTCCGCCTACATCATTAATATATCCTTTAAAATCCTTGTCCCATATCAGGTGATTTGCCTCGGCCAAAATAGACTCATGGCTTCTGGTCTGTATAATCCTTCCCTGATGGAAGGTCAGAGCACAAAAACTGCAGCCGCCAAAACAGCCTCTGTTACTGATAAGACTGAATTTCAGCTCTTCTATAGCCGGTATCCCGCCTAAAGGAATATAGGAGGGGTGGTACTCTCTCATATAGGGAAGAGAATACACTCTGTCCATCTCTGCCTGGGTAAGAGGCTTTGCAGGGGGATTCTGGACAACATATTCCGTCTCTTTATATTTCTCCACTAGTCTTTTACCGGAGAAAGGGTCTGTATTGTTATACTGTATATTAAAACTCTTTGCAAATTCTACTTTACTTTTTACAATCTCCTCAAAAGTTGGCAGCATAACTGCATCATAAACAGATTCCAGACTTTTGGCTTTATAGGCGGTGCCATCAATAAAGGTAATATCTGAAATCTTAAGACCGCTGTCCAGAGCATCTGCTATCTCAATAATGGAGTGCTCTCCCATTCCATATGAAAGGATGTCTGCCTGGGAGTCAAGGAGTATGGAGCGCTTAACGGTATCACTCCAGTAATCGTAATGAGCCAGCCTTCTAAGGCTTGCTTCAATTCCTCCTATTATAATAGGAGCATGCTTATAAACTTTACGTATCAGATTACAGTAACATATGGTCGCTCTGTCCGGCCTCTTGCCCATAACTCCGCCGGGAGAATAATAGTCCATGTTTCTCTTTTTCTTGGCAACGGTATAATGGTTTACCATAGTGTCCATATTGCCGCCGCTTACTAAAAAGCCGAGTCTTGGTGTCCCGAGGATTTGTATACTGCCTGCATCCTTCCAGTCCGGTTGGGAAATGATTCCCACTTTATACCCGTGGCTCTCCAGCACTCTGCTGATTATAGCAGGGCCAAAGGAGTGGTGGTCTACATAGGCATCACCTATGACGAATACGAAATCACACTGCTCCCAGCCTCTTTTGTCCATATCTTCTTTACTAATCGGCAAAAAATCTTTTATCATTTATCTCCTCACTTATTGGATTACCCGGCAGACTTTTAGAACTGCAAGGAAGAGCCCGTCTGCGTAAAGTGTTCGCAAACAGGCTCTTTATCCACCTTTATGCATATATGAGATTTCAACAGGTAACTGAAATCTCATCAACTGTTTTAGTCATCTGTCTCTTTTATTCCTGCTCGTATTCCAATAATATCGTTTACCGGCATAACAAAACATATTCCATGCAAGGGAGATTTCCACCCCGCATTATCCTTAATTGCCATCATAATTCTCTTTGCCGTAGCCTCATCGACAATTGTCAGAATAATTTCCTTTTCGTAATCAACGGTTATTCCCATGAACATTTCGTGATGAGAACCCTCGCCGCGCGCATTTATAACTGTAGCACCACCTGCACCTTCCGCCCGAACGATATCCATAATGGTATCGGTATATCCGGCATTCACAACAATAAAAAGTGCTTTGGTTTTACTGGTACTTTCCATTTGAATTGCTTCCTCCTAATAAATGTTAAAATGCCATTCCCAATATAGGCAAGGTAAAAGCTATCCCCGTATTGGGGCAGCCAAAATGAAACTCATTCAGCAGCATTTTAAATATAGCATCAATTTTATCTTTTCGCAATATGCATGTTATAATCACTTTATTTTCTTCGGGAACGAATCCGAGCATATCCATCAAATAACTACATTTGACACTTCCCTTTCCGTATATGGTATTGATGATTTTACAGTCAATATCACATATTTTGCTTAGCAGCGCATCCTTTTGCTTTCTGCCGGCTATTAAAACTAAATATTCCACATTATCCATTAGTTGATTATCCATCCTTAACCTCCTTTTAGTCGGAGTTTTGTTCTAAGTCGCATATATCTGCAATGTACATTTCTCTCTCGTAATCAGTATCATTATACTCAATGTTTTGCTCTTTTTCAATAGATTCCTCCTCGGCAGTCTCTTCCATATCCATGAGAGCCGCATAAGAGGATAATTCTTCGTATTCTGCATTTTCGAATTCTGTCTGAATCTTCTTTGACTGTTTGACTTTGTTATCGTATACAACTCCCAAGGCCTGCACTGCAATCAGAGGGGTAACCGATATAAAAGCGATAATTCCAAAACCGTTTGTCAGCACAGATTGTGCTTTACTACCTGCTGTCAGTGCTACGGCCTGGGCTGTGCCCAGTGTAAGGGGTGTCAAAAATGCCGACGTCAGTGCTCCTCCTGTTACTCCACCCGAATCAAAGGCAAGCCCTACAAACAGAGAAGATGTAAACAACATCATAATCAGGGACAAGGCATAAAGAGGAATCAAAAACCATAGGATGTTAACCTGTGTCAAAATCTTAGCCATGGAAAGTAAGGATGCAAATCCAATTCCAATAGCAAGAGTAATCCGTATTGTCAGCTTCTTTATATGACCATTGGTAATTTCTTCGAGCTGTTCACCCAAAACCGTAACAGCCGGCTCTGACAGAGTGATGGCAACTCCCAAAATAAATCCAAGGGGCAGAAGAAGCCATTTAAACCATTCCGGTCGGGAGGCATTCAGGAATATTTCTCCTATATACTTACCTGCAAATGCGAACCCATAATCAATTCCTGATAAAAAGATAAGTAATCCTATGTATACCGGTGCGATACCAAGCATCATTCTTTTGAATTGCTTTTTAGGTAATTTAACAATAAAAAGCTGAAAAGGCAGAAACACAACTACAATAGGGATTAAGGCAAGAGCAACACCGGTAACATTGGATAAAAGTATTTTAAGAAAGCTTTCTGTGGTACCGGGATCATATATCCCTGCCGGCGGAATCTCACCTCCATACTTAATCTTCATGACAATGCCATAGACAAACACTGCCAGTATAGGGCCTACAGAAGCGATTCCGATGATACCGAAGGTATCGTCATTGGTTTTGCGCTTAGACATAGTTGCCGAGATACCCATACCCAATGCGAGAATAAACGGTACGGAAATATCACCGGTCGTAGCCCCGCTGCCATCAAAGGCCAAGGCCACAAATTCATCAGGGACAAAAATCACCGCTAAAAAAATAAGGATATAGAGTATCGCAAAAACAACTTTGATATTCATATCCCTGACAACACGATACAAAGCAAGGCCGACAAATATACCGACACCAGTACTTAAAATCCATACAAAAGCAATTTCATTAACTCCATTCATAATCATGTGAGTCTGCCGCGCAAGTACTACCAGCGCTGGCTCTGCAACTGTTGCAAGAATTCCGAATAAGATGCCAAACAATATGACGAAGATGCCTTTATTAAATTTTGCAAGTGAACTTCCCACAAGCTTACCTACCGGCAGAATGCTTAGATCCAATCCAATCAGAAAAAGCGCCTGCCCAAATACTACACTTGCGTAACCTATCGCTAATTTGATATAGTCAGACGGGTTATCCAAAGGTGCTACAAACGTGCAAATAACAATAATAATAATTGCCAGGGGAAGTGATGATAAAAATACCTCTTTTAATGTTCGTAATGTTTTCATATTCGCATTATACAGGAAAAAAAATAGAAACACAACCCCAAAACCGAAAATTAATAGTTAATTTATAAAATTTATTCAATTATACAAGCTTCACGATAAATATCTTGTATTGTGTGTAAAAATAAAAGTTCTATGACGGATGCCATAGAACTTTTATTTGTGGTTTTATTTTTATTCGAAAAAAGTTATTCTCCGGCTGCGATAAGTTCTTTCTCATTTTCATCAATGACTTTTTGCTGAACATCACCGGGTGCTTGCTCATAGCGGTTGAATTCATAAGAGAATTCGCCGGAGCCTCCTGTCATGGAACGCAGGTCAGTTGAATAGCCGTAAAGTTCTGATAAAGGAATATCGGCTGTTATCTCCTGCTTTCCTCCCTGTATCGGATTCATGCCAAGAACTCTTCCCCTTCTCTTATTTAAATCTCCCATAATATCACCGGTATACTTATCCGGCACCAGAACTTTAAGGGTTGCGATTGGCTCTAACAGTACAGGAGATACTGCCAGAAAGCCCTGTTTAAAGGCCTGAATAGTAGCCATCTTAAATGCCATTTCCGAGGAGTCCACCGGATGGTAGGAACCATCGACCAGCGTGGCCTTTAATCCTACTACAGGATAGCCTGCTAAAGGCCCTTTCAATACGGATTCTGCAATTCCTTTCTCCACCGCAGGGAAATAGTTCCTGGGAACAGAACCTCCGAATACTTTTTCTTCAAATATATATGCCTCTTCCATATTGCCGGAAGGCTCAAATTCAATGTGAACATCCCCATATTGACCATGTCCGCCGGATTGCTTCTTATATTTGCCCTGGACCTTTATCTTCTTTCTTATGGTCTCCCTGTAAGGAACTCTGGGCTTCATTA
Source organism: Bacillota bacterium (assembly GCA_023450835.1). Classification (GTDB taxonomy): domain Bacteria; phylum Bacillota; class Clostridia; order Lachnospirales; family Lachnospiraceae; genus Anaerocolumna. The sequence continues at coordinate 18,633 of JAEXGM010000057.1, forward strand.
TCTCAATTTCAACTTTATATTTGTTCAGCAGTTTTGATACAACAATTTCAAGCTGCTGGTCACCGATGCCGTAAAGAAGGGACTGCCGGTTCTCCTTATCATTGACAATCTTTAAGGTGAGGTCCTCATCCATTAATTTAGCCAGGGCCTGGGATACCTTATCATCATCGCCTTTGTTCTTGGTCTTAAATCTCTGTGCGGTATAGGGTACCGGCATAACAGGTCTGTCATAGGATACCGGAAAAGCTTTGGTAGAAAGGGTGTCGCCGGTAAAAGTATCACTTAATTTTCCGATTGCACCGATATCTCCGGCATGAAGTTCATTCACTTCTATCTGCTCTTTTCCTCTTAAGATATAAAGACGGGATATTTTTTCTTCCGTATCTCTTTCTATATTGGCAATGACTGAATCTGATCTGAGGACACCGGAGCACACTTTAAGCAAGGAGAATTTACCGATAAAGGGATCTGCAATGGTCTTAAATACTCTGGCTGACATAGGTAAGTCTTCTCTGTAATCTGCCTGAAATACCTCATCGTTCTTTAAAGCCTTACCCGTGCACTCACGCTTTGCAGGTGCAGGAAAATACTTTTCAATAGCCTGCAGCAGCATGGCCGGACCCTGTGCATATAAACCGGAACCCATCAGCACGGGAACTACATTTCCGCTTATTACATTCTCTCTTAAAGCAGCGGAAATTTCATCCTGTGTAAATTCTTCCCCTGAAAAATACTTCTCCATAAATTCTTCACTGGTCTCCGCAACGGAATCAAGTAAAGTCTCTCTGAATTTATTTAAATTCTCCATAGAATAATCCGGTATTTCGCATTCTTCATATTGACCCATGGAGGTGAATCTTCTTCCTGCCATTTTAACAACATTTACAAAACCTACAAATTTCTCATTCTCTCTGATTGGTATATGAAAAGGAGCTATTCTTTTTCCGTAATGCTCTGTTAAATCTTCTACTACCTGCCTGTAACTGGCGTTATCATCATCCATATCTGTTACAAAAAACATTCTGGGGAGATTATATTTCTCACAATAATCCCAAGCTTTCATAGTTCCTACTTCTACACCGGACTTTGCAGCTATTACGATTACTGCCGCATCGGCAGCACTAAGAGCTTCTTCTACTTCTCCGACAAAGTCAAAATATCCGGGGGTATCCAGTATATTTATCTTAGTGTCCTCAAAAACAATGGGGATAATAGAAGTGCTGATAGAGAAAAGGCGTTTGGTTTCTTCCTTATCATAATCACTAATGGTATTACCTTCTTCTACTTTTCCCTGCCGCTTTGTAATTCCTGCCGAAAACGCCATAGCCTCTGCGAGAGTAGTTTTCCCGCAGCCACCATGGCCTAACAAAACCACGTTACGAATCTTTTCCGAAGTGTAAATATTCATTCTTTTTTCCTCCATTGCTTTATTTTTTGTAACTGTAATTATAGTTATATTTTACTAAAACTAGTCTGAATTTACAACTACTTTATATGGATTTGACACATTAATTTGTCCATTACATTTTTTTATCAGCACTTTATATATTATTTCTTGTTTTTACTGCCATTTCGGCTTTAATTCTACAAATAGTCAGCACTATATAATTCAGGCTTTAAAGCGCAACGCTTTAAAGCGTTACACTTTAATGTTTTGCAGTATTGACATGAATTCTTATCGGGAGTACAATATATACAATGTAAGAAAACAGAATATGGAGGCACTATTTTATGATAATCGTAATGAAACCCAATGCTAAAAAGGAGTCTATTGACAAAATCATCCGTATCATTGAAGAAAAGGGACTTACGCCCCATCTGTCGGCCGGCAAGGAAGTTACCATCATCGGTGTTGTAGGTGATAAATCCAGATTACAGGATCAGAATCTTGAGATTGCGGAAGACGTCGATAAAATTGTCCCTGTAACAGAAAGCTATAAGCTTGCCAATAAGAAGTTCCACCCGGAACCTACCATAGTAAAAGTAGGAAATACCAGTATCGGAGGAGATGAACTGGTAATCATGTCCGGTCCCTGTGCGGTGGAGAGCAGAGAACAGCTTTTTGAAACCGCTCATGCTATAAAAAAAGCCGGTGCACAGATACTTCGCGGCGGTGCTTACAAGCCGCGTACTTCCCCTTACGCTTTTCAGGGCCTGGAGGAGGAAGGACTTAAGTTCATGAAAGAAGCCAGAGAAGAAACAGGACTGGCTGTTGTCTGCGAAGTTACCAGTCTTGCAGCTATTGAAGCAGCTGTAAAATACGTTGATATGCTCCAGATAGGTGCCAGGAACATGCAGAATTTCTACCTTTTAAAAGAAGCCGGAAAGACCGGACTGCCTGTGCTGTTAAAGAGAGGCCTTTCCGCTACCATAGATGAATGGCTCAATGCTGCAGAATATATTATTGCAGAGGGAAATCCAAATGTGGTATTATGTGAAAGAGGTATCAGAACCTTTGAAACAGCCACAAGAAATACATTGGATATCAGTGCTGTTCCGGTAATCAAATCCAAGAGTCACCTTCCTATTATCGTGGATCCCAGTCATGCCAGCGGTGTCAGAAGTTATGTAAAGCCTCTTTCCATGAGTGCTGTTGCTGTTGGTGCTGACGGACTAATGGTTGAGACTCACCCCAATCCTGCCATCGCTTTATCAGACGGTCCCCAGTCTCTTACTTTCCCTCAATTTGAAGAACTGTGCGGGGAACTGCGTCCTCTAGCAGCTTTAATGGGCAAAAAATTCTAATATGGGAGATGCTTATGAATGACTTGGTTGTTGGCTTTATCGGCTTTGGATTGATAGGCGGTTCTCTCGCTCATGCCTTGCGGGAGCAGAATCCAAAGCATACTTTAATCGCCTTTTATTACAACAGAAATAAACTGAATACGGAACTATCCAGAGCGGTGCAGGATGGTGTTCTTGATGATATTGTATATGACTTACAGGAACTTCAGGAATGTAATATGTTATTTCTCTGCGCTCCTGTCCTGTCCAATATCTCCTATTTATCACAGCTAAAGGGTGTTGTAAAAGCAGACTGTATTATAACCGATGTAGGAAGCGTAAAAGGAAATATATGCAGGGAAGCGGTAGCCTTAGGTCTTGGTAACCAGTTTATCGGAGGTCATCCGATGGCAGGTTCAGAAAAGACAGGCTATAGCAATTCCTACAGCAGACTTTTAGAAAACGCCTATTACATACTTACTCCAACGAAAGAAACGGATACAGGTATCACGGAGTTTCTCTATGAGCTTATAAAAAGCCTTGGTTCCATACCGGTAATCTTAGAGCCTTCCGAGCATGATGATATAACTGCAGCAATCAGTCATGTTCCTCATATCATTGCTTCTTCTCTCGTGAATATGGTAAAGAACACAGACCACGAAGATAAGATGAAGATGTTGGCAGCGGGAGGATTTAAGGATATTACAAGAATTGCTTCCTCCTCTTCTGTTATGTGGCAGAATATCTGCTTAACAAATACGGACAGTATCCTGCATTTTCTGGAGTTTTATATTAATTCTCTGAAAGAGATAAAAGATTCCCTGAAGTCCGAGAAAGAAGATGCCATTCTTGATTTTTTCCAGAGTGCCGGAGAATACAGGGATTCCATCCCCAATACTTCAGCAGGCTTATTAAATAGAGTATTTGAGCTCTATCTTGATGTCAATGATGAGGCCGGTGCCATTGCAACCGTTGCCACTCTTTTGGCAGGAAATCAATTAAGCATTAAGAACATCGGTATTATTCATAACAGAGAATTTGAGGAAGGCGTACTGCGTATTGAGTTCTATCATCAGGATTCCTGTGAAGCCGCAGCCCTACTTTTAAGAAAGAATCATTATACAGTCTATGAACGATAGGAAGTTTTCCAATATTATATTCTTTACTATTCAGGAAAAGCAGTTGCTGCTTTTCCTTTCAATATGTTAAGATACAAAGATTAAGTCGTATAAAATGTTAATAAATCATATGATTTGTCAAAAAGTCAGTCTTTTCAATGGGACGGCAATTTACCAAAGCAGAAAACTGTTTTTTAAACTATGGATTGAAAGGAGTTAGTATGATTTTAAAACGTGCTCATAATTTAAAAGGAGCTTTTCAGGTTCCGGGAGATAAATCCATTTCTCACCGCAGTGTTATGTTCGGTGCTCTTGCCATGGGTACCGCTCAGGTTACGAATTTTCTGGAGGGAGCAGACTGTCTTTCCACTATCAGCTGCTTTCGCAGAATGGGTATTCATATCGAACACACCCCCGGCAATACCAGTGTTCTAATTCGCGGAAAGGGTCTTCATGGTCTGAAAATGCCGGAAGGTATCTTAGATGTCGGCAATAGCGGCACTACTATGAGGCTGATGTCCGGCATCTTAAGCGGACAGTCCTTTGAAAGTACTATGACCGGTGACAGTTCCATCCAAAAACGCCCTATGGGAAGGGTTATAGATCCTCTTTGCCAGATGGGAGCTGTGATTAAGAGTATTCCCGGAGGAGGGCTTGCTCCTCTTACCATATCTCCTGCCAAAGATGGACTCCATGGTATTGATTATATGTCAAGAGTCGCTTCTGCTCAGGTTAAATCTGCGATATTACTGGCGGGACTATATGCTGATTCAAAGACCAGTGTTACGGAGCCTTATGTATCAAGAAATCATACAGAAATTATGTTAAAGCGTATGGGTGCCGATATCAGGGCGGAAAATACCACGGTTACCATATCACCGGATGCCAGACTTACCGGGGATGCTATTGAAGTTCCCGGGGATATCTCTTCTGCTGCTTATTTTATCGCTGCAGGACTTCTGGTGCCGGGTTCTGAAATACTTATCAAGAATGTTGGTATCAATCCGACCAGGGATGGAATCCTGCGTGTTATCAAGGCAATGGGAGCTGATTTTGAAATATTAAATGTCAGAAACACCGACTCTGAAGCCGCCGGGGATATTCTTGTCCGCCACAGCGAGTTAAAAGCTGTAGAAATCGGGGGAGACCTGATTCCCACACTAATTGATGAAATCCCTGTCATTGCGGTAATGGCTTGCTTTGCAAAGGGAACTACTGTCATTAAAGACGCAGCCGAATTAAAGGTGAAGGAATCCAACCGTATTGATGTAATGGTTAAAAACCTCTCTTTAATGGGAGCTGATATTACTGCTACAGAAGACGGTATGGTGATAAACGGAGGAAAGCCTTTAAAGGGAGCAGCCATTGACAGTATGGAAGACCACCGTATTGCAATGTCCTTTGCAATAGCCGGACTTCTCTCCGACGGTGAAACTACCATACAGAATGCCAATTGCGTAAATATCTCATATCCCGGTTTTTATAAGGATCTTGAAATGCTTGGGGCTTTTAATTAATATAAATCACAGACTTAATAAGAGAGGGTTGCTGCATTATTTAATGCAGCAACCCTCTCTTATTAAGTCTATACTGATTTCACATTATCCAATAAACATGGCATCCCCAAAGCTAAAGAAACGGTAACGTTCCTGTACTGCTTCCTTATAAGCCGCCATAATATTCTCTCTTCCGGCAAGCGCTGAAACTAACATCATAAGAGTCGATTCCGGCAAATGAAAATTGGTTATCAGAGCATCCAGGACTTTGAATTTGTACCCAGGATATATGAAAATAGAAGTATCACCGCTTCCGGGATGAACAATTCCCTCCTCATCTGCGGCGGATTCCACCGTACGGCAGCTTGTAGTACCAACGCATATAACTCTTCCGCCATTTTTCTTGGTATTATTGATGAGTTCCGCAGCCTCTGGTGAAACCTGATAGAACTCAGTGTGCATATGGTGCTCCAGTACATTTTCCACTTTTACCGGGCGGAAAGTGCCAAGTCCTACGTGAAGAGTGACATTGACAATGGGAATTCCCATCTCTTCAATCTGAGAAAGTAATTCCTTTGTAAAATGAAGTCCTGCCGTAGGCGCCGCCGCAGAACCCTCTTCTTTTGCATAAACCGTCTGATATCTGTTTTTATCCGCAAGTTCATGGGTAATATAAGGCGGCAGGGGCATCTCGCCAAGCTGATCTAAAATCTCTTCAAAAATCCCTTTATAATGAAACTGAACCAAACGGTTACCGTCTTCCAGCTGGTCTACAATTTCAGCAGTCAGCAGACCGTCTCCAAAGCTTATTTTTGTTCCTGTTCTAGCTTTTTTACCAGGCTTTACAAGGGTTTCCCAGATATCATTGTCACGGCGCTTTAATAAAAGAAGTTCAATTTTGGCACCATGGACTTCTTTGTCTACGCCTTTTATATCTTTTTCATGGATTTTCTCTCCAAGAAGCCTTGCAGGAATTACTTTTGTATTATTAATGACCAGACAGTCACCAGGCTTAAAATACTCTGTTATCTCTTTAAATATTCTATGTGTAACATCACCGGTCTCTTTGTTAAGGACCATCAGCCTTGAACTGGAACGGTCTTCTAACGGGTCCTGTGCAATTAATTCTTCCGGTAAATCGTAATTAAAATCTTCTGTCTTCAAAGCGAACCTCCTAATCAATCGTTACCGGACGGCTTTCTCACTCTCAGTAACGTCTATACCTATAAACCTTATATACCAACAAACAATACAAACCGGGATACCAACTGACAAAGATATCCGCTAACATAAATACCTTTATAAGCAACAATTATCATTAATTTCCCTTAATCCTCATCTGTTGCGGTATCCATTGTAAACTTATCATCATAATCGTCTAAAAAGCTGTGCTCTACCTGACTCTTCTGGTAGCCGATCATCGTATCGAGATTTACATTATGAATACTTCGAAAGATATTCATATCAATCACACTGCTTGTCTGGCGGAACTTCTTGACCAGCTCTTTCATCTCCTGGCGCTTGGAACCCATACCGTTATCCCCTAACATACAGTTCTCTGTCAAGCGGCAGGCACACTGTATAAAGGTCAGGTTATTATATTTCTTCCATGCCAGAATATCGGCTTCCTTTACCATATACAGAGGACGAATAAGCTCCATACCCTCATGATTGGTACTGTGAAGCTTTGGCATCATTCCCTTCATCTGACCGCTGTATAGCATGCTCATAAGCACCGTTTCAATCACATCATCAAAATGATGGCCAAGAGCGATCTTGTTACAGCCTAACTCCTTTGCATGCTTATAGAGATAACCTCTTCTCATCTTGGCACACAGATAACAGGGTGAATCCGGTACGGAAGCTACTACCTCGAAAATATTGCTGTTAAATACTTCAATAGGAATATTAAGATACTCTGCATTATCCAGAATTATTTGCTTGTTATAAGGATTATAACCCGGATCCATTACCATGAACACCAGGTCAAAGTGGACTTTACCATGTTTTTTCAGCTCCTGCATGCATTTTGCCAGCAGCATGGAATCTTTTCCTCCGGAAATACATACCGCAATCTTATCGCCTTCCTTGATAAGCTCATAATCATTGACCGCTGTTATGAACTTCCGCCATATCTCTTTCCGGAATCTTTTAATAATACTTCTTTCTATTTCTACATGTTTTTCTATATGCTTTTCCATATAAACCTCTTTTCTTACTATTCTAAATCTCTATGCATTCTGTAAAATAACATCCTGAAAGATCTCCAGGAAACTTTCAATCTCCTCTGTAGTCGTTAAATGACTTAAACTGATACGCAGAGTGGCAAGAGAGAGCTTCTTATCCTTTGTCATGGCATAGACCGGTTTAGAGACAGTATTCACCGCACAGCAGGCTGATTTTGTTGCCACACAGATACCTCTCTCATCAAGAGCTGCCTGTAAGGCATTGGTATTTACCCCTTTTAAGCTCAGATTCAGAATATAAGGAGAACCCTCAGACGGTGTATGGATAACCACATTTTTATTTTTTTCTAATGCTCTTCGAATCAGAAGTTTTTTTTCTTTTACCTGCTCATAGAATTCACTCAGATGATCTGTTGTAAACTTGACCGCACTTTCTAAGGAAACACATAAGGCCAGGGCAGGTGTACCGCTTCGAAAGCTTGTGGTACTGATACCTCCGTGTATTAAAGGTTCCAGCATGATATGCTCTTTCTTTAATAAAGCACCGCACCCGGTTAAGCCGTATATTTTATGTCCCGATATGGTCATAAGATCTATGTTATCAAAAGTAACAGGTATCTTTCCTACTGCCTGGGTAGCATCTACATGAAAAAAGCAATGAGGCACTGCCTTTACCAGTTCATATATCCTCTCAATGGGCTGTATTGCCCCTATTTCGCTGTCTACAAGAGCTGTGGATACTAATATGGTGTCTTCCCGCAACAGCTCCTTTAAATGCTCTAAATCAATACTGCCGTCTTTTGTTACATTTACAAAATCTACTTCAAATCCTTCATTCTTAAGAGCAGCTGCCGTACCTGTCACAGAGGCATGCTCTAAAAAAGAAGTAATAATATGCTTTCCATATCTTTGATAGCTTTTTGCAACACCCTTTATCGCTAAATTATTGGATTCACTGGCTCCGGAGGTATAAATGATCTCACTTGCCTTTGCATGGAGTATATGTCCTATGCTCTCAGATGCCTCCTCCAGTCTTTTCTTTGCCAGGACACCGGGAGTATGGGGGGAGTTGGGATTGCCAATAAATTCTTTTGCCGCTATATGAAACGCTTCTAATACTTCCTCACATACCGGTGTATGTGCTGCATAATCTAAATATATCATATGAATAATACCATACCCTTTCCAATACCTAAAACTAAATCATAACGTACGAAGTTTATCATACTGATACCTGTTGATTTTGTCAATACCATTGTCATTATAATCAATTGTCACCCAAATTTCATACTTTCTTTATAATTATTTACAGAAAATTCATTAACCTATTGCATTATTTTAAAAATCATAGTATATTATGAAGAAAAAAGGAGAAAGGGCAGATATTATGAATTTATTAAACAACCATAACGAAATTGATAGTTCTAAGACGGAATCTGATTTAATGAAAGAAGTCATCTTCAAACTATGTATTGGTGAAATTCCCTTCACTTCCACTGCAAGACCAGTTACCCTGGATTACAAAGACAGAGAAATCCTTCTCTTGTCGAAAGGCACAAAAGTTGGCAGTATTCCCTTTGAGATTATATACTTTGATATAAAGAGAAAGCAACTGGAAGTAAAAGACTATCATAAGGCTATTGTAAGCCTGATTGAAGAGGAAATGTGTAAGGTATCTTTTGAAAATACTGTTACGGTATAAGCAAAAAAAATTCCCTGTAAAGGGAATTTTTTTTGCCTTTTTCTTATTTAAACACTAACCTTTTTATCCAGCATCCAGGCTGTGACAAGATAAGTAGCTGTTGTTATTAACGCATATAATATGATATTTACCAGTAAAGTATTGGAGGCACTTAATGTTATGCCCGGGATATTTGTTATTAAATCAACTGCTCTGCTAAAGACATATTCCAATAAGAGAAAGATAAGAAAGCTTATCAGTGCCTTTCCCTTCTTCTCAGCAAGGAATGTTGTACTTAAAGTAATAGAAAGGTAGGCAAGCGTAATTACACTTATCCAGGATATCAACAAAGCAAGCACGGCAAGGATTAATAATTTACTGTCTATATTTATATGATACTGCATATCTATAAAACTTGTGACCAATTCTTTTATCTGCTTAATGGATGAATATCTTGCCAGCATGACAGCGCCGTCAATGCCAAAAATCACAGCAAATACCACACCGGATAAGATTATCTGTGCACCGGAGCTTAATACCTTAGCCCCTACAATGGTATAGGGTGTATTCGGTGTTAAAAAGAGCATATAGCTTTGCTTCTGTTTTAAGTCATTGTAATAAGTAATAATGGATTCAAATGCTATAAAAAACATGGCTCCAAAGGTAAACATACTAAGAAGTCCCATGGAAATACCAATGGTATTATGCCTGTCAAGCACCACTCCCGCAAAAAACATCAACTCCCCAAGAAGTGTTATAATAAGTATTATCAGCTTGGAAAAAGCCTGTTTTCTCAATTCATATTTCATTAATTTTAACATGTAATTCTCCTCCTTAACCTCTCTAAGCTACGCATATATCTCTTTATACAATTCAACCATAGACTTTCCATGGGTTTCCCTGAGTTCCTCTGAAAGACCGGCTAAGACAACTCCGCCTTTTTTCATAAATATAGAATAATCCACTACTTTCTCAAGTTCATCTACCAGATGGCTGGAGATCAGAATGGTGTTTTCCTCTCCTGCTGTTTCTAAGATTGTTGTCATTACTCTTTCTCTGGAAATAATATCAATTCCATTCAATGGTTCATCCAACATATAAAGCTCTGATTTACGTGCCAGAGTAGCCGCTATTTTCAGCTTGGCAGCGAGTCCGGAGGATAAGTTCTTTGCATGATCCTTCTTGCTTAGCTCCATTCTCTCAAGAAGTTCGTCATACCTTTTCCGGTCAAAATCTTCAAAGAAATCCTCATAATATTTGCCTACGTCATCAATAGTCATATAATTGTAGAAAAAAGGTTCTGTTGACATATAGGCAACCTTTTTCTTTGATTCTACTCCGATAGGATTTCCGCAGAAAGTAATGCTTCCGCTGTTGGGTTTAACAAGACCTGCAGCAATCTTCATAAGGGTAGTTTTACCGCTGCCGTTAGGTCCCAAAAGGGCATATATCTTTCCTCTTTCTATGTTCAATGACAGATTATCTACTGCTGTCTTTGACATATATTTTTTAACAAGTCCAGTGCATTCCAATAACATTTTGTTCCCTCCTATTATTTTAATTATTTGTTTCTTCGAATTTCAGATATTTCTCTTCAAGCAGTGAAAATATTTCAGTTTTTTGTATTCCTAATTTTACCATACCCGAAATAAATTGTTCCAGCAAATCATTTGCAATATCTTTTCTGATCTGCTCCACTCTCTCACCATCTTCCGTAACGAAGGTGCCTAACCCTCTTCTTGTAAAGCATATGGCCTGCGCTTCCAGCTCTTTATATATCCGGCTGGCTGTATTAGGATTAATCTTATACTTTAGCGCCAAATCTCTGCCCGAAGGCATCTTTTCGCCCAAGCCTAATTTTCCGGTTATAATATCTTTTTCAATATCATGTATAACCTGAATATAGATTGGAATATTATTATCGAATTCCATAGATACCTCTCTTTTCTATTTCTCCGGCTTCTGTTATGCATTTGCCTGAAACGTCAAGTCATAAGAATCAGAATCTTATTCCCATGTGCTTAAGCAAATAAGTCACTAGTGAACTAATTACATAGTACACTACGAGTATATAATTGTCAATAGTTTTTTAAAATAAAAAAAGCTGTTTTTCACAGCTTTTCTTTCCTGAGAAGGAATGCTTCAATCAGGCTAATTTATCACGTTTTTTACAATGGTATTTACAGGAGGTATTTTGACAGCCGCAAGTAGTAAACAGCTCCTCATCACAGTACTCGTCTTCATTCTTATGATTCTTAATTAATACCGTAATATTTTCAATATCTGTTATTCCTTGAGCCGCCAGAGTTTTTTGCAGTTCATTGAACCACAGGCCTTTTTTTATCTTGACGGTTTTGTCCGTCTCTTCATCTATAAACAGCACTTGCTCTTCTTTCAAATTCAAGTTTTTATAATCTATCTGATAGAGATTCTTTCGATTGATTACCCTCAGATCCTCCAGGGTCTTAACCATTCGGTAGACTGTTGCAATACCTACCGTCGGGTCTTTTTTTACTGCTTTATAATATATTTCCTTACAACTGGAACATTCATCTTCCAAAATAACTTCAATTAATAACCGTCTTTGTTCCGTAATGCGGAACTTTTTCTTCCTAAGTTGGTCTATAATAAGTTCTTTCTTATGAAATTTAGCCAAGACTGTGTCTTTTTCCATTGTCACATTCATAAGCACTCCTCCATTTCTGTGCACATTGGGGGATTTCCTGATGTTTTACTGTTATCAGGATTAGCCGGCAAAAGGCCCTAAGGCCTCCTTGCCGGCTAATATATTTACTTTTTACAGGAAGCTTCTGCATTATTGCAGCCGGAACAACCGCAGCCGCAGCCTGCACCTTCCTTTTTTGCTTTAATAGTTTTGTAAGCGGAAAATCCAATACCGCCAAAAACAATAGCTCCAACTATAATTGTTGCTAACATAACAACCTCTTTTCTGAGCATCGTTTTTTAAGGTGCTCTAAAACTTGACAATAAGGTCTTAAATAGTAATCCTTTTAAGCAGTTTTTCTGGTATCTGCACTGCCCTTTATCTTATTGGTCTTTTCCTCGCTTGGTTTACGTACCAGAAGATATGCTACTAATAATACAAGCAGGAATGCAACTGCTGTTCCAACATGAAAACCATTTCCGGAAATCAGACTTCCTATCTGGAATACTGCTGTTGCAACAATATATGCAAGTAGAGTCTGATAACCTACTGAGAACAATGTCCATTTTGCATTACCCATTTCACTTCGTACGGCACCGATAGCTGCAAAGCAAGGAGCGCAAAGAAGATTGAAAATCAGGAAACTGTAAGCGGAAAGCTGTGTAAATTCACCCTGAAGGTTCTTCCAGAACTCACCGCCATTTTCTGCTACATCAGCATAACCATAGAGGATACCAAAGGTACCTACTACATTTTCTTTTGCAATCAAGCCGGTTACTGTTGCAACAGCGGCTTTCCAGTTACCCCATCCTAAAGGAATAAAGATAGGTGCAATGACCTTACCGATTGCTGCAAGAATAGAATATTCAGTATCTACCATTTGTAATTTCCAGTTGAAAGTACTTAAGAACCATACCAGCACTGTTGCAAGAAGGATAATTGTGGAGGCTTTTCTGATAAATGCTTTGGAACGATCCCATACATGAATTAATATGCTCTTAATACCTGGAAGGTGATAAGAAGGAAGTTCCATGATAAAAGGTGTAGGATCGCCGGAGAACATTCTGGTCTTCTTTAACATGATTCCGGATATTATAATTGCTGCCATACCAACAAAATAAGCAGAAGGTGCAACAAGTGTGGACCCAGGGAATAAAGCACCTGCTATCAGCGCAATGATAGGAAGTTTTGCACTGCAGGGTATAAAGGTTGTTGTGATAATTGTCATTCTGCGGTCATGTTCATTTTCAATGGTACGGGTTGCCATAATTCCGGGAACCCCGCATCCTGTTCCGATAAGAATGGGAATAAAAGATTTACCGGATAAACCAAACTTACGGAATATACGGTCCATAATAAAGGCGATTCTCGCCATGTAACCACAGTCTTCCAAAAATGCCAGACAAAGGAAGAGCACCATCATCTGAGGAAGGAAGCCGAGGACAGCTCCAACACCGGCAATAATACCGTCTAAGATAAGGGAATTCAGCCAGGCAGCCGTTCCGATATAATCGAGGAAATTACCTACGGCAGGGGGGATGATTTCACCGAATAAAACATCATTCACCCAATCTGTTGCTATACTTCCTATTGTTGATATGGATATGTAATAAACAAGAAACATAACAACAGCAAAAATCGGAAGTGCAAGCCATCTGTTTGTAACGATGCTGTCAATTCTGTCTGTTGCATTTCTCTTAGTTCCGCTCTTTTTATGAACAGCTTTCTTTATTACTTTGCTTATGTATCCGTAACGCTCGTTGGTTATAATGCTTTCGCCGTCATCATCCAGTTTATCTTCGCATTCTTTTACGATATCCGCAACTACTTTTAAGGTTCCTTCATCAAGAGAAAGGTCATTCATTACCTTTTCGTCCTGTTCGAAAAGCTTTATAGACATCCAGCGTTCATTTATGCTTGATACCTTACCCTTAATGGCTTCTTCAATCTTTGAAAGGGCATCTTCAACTTCTTTTGAAAATGTATGCTTCGGAGTGATAACTGTTTTTGCTTTTGCAATTTCAACAGCTTTTTGAGCAACTTCTTTAGAACCGATGCCCTTTAAAGCAGAAGCTTCAATAATTTCACAGCCTAATTCATCTTTTAATTTCTGAACGTCTATGGTATCTCCGTTTTTACGTACAACATCAATCATATTGAGAGCCATTACCAGCGGTATTCCAAGTTCAAGAAGCTGTGTACTTAAATAGAGGTTTCTTTCAATATTAGAGGCATCTATAATATTAATAATGGCATCCGGTCTTTCATTAATCAGATACCCTCTGGCAACCACTTCTTCCAGTGTATAAGGAGAGAGTGAGTAGATTCCGGGTAAGTCCTGAATAATTACGTCCTTCTGCCCTCTGAGATTTCCTTCTTTCTTTTCAACAGTAACACCAGGCCAATTACCGACATATTGGGAACTGCCAGTCAAATCATTGAACATGGTAGTTTTACCACTATTAGGATTACCTGCTAAAGCAATTTTAACTTTCATTTTCAATATCCTCCCATTATGAGGCCTTTACCCCACGTTAACTTCTATTTGTGCCGCCTCATCTTTTCTAAGGCTTAGTTCATATCCTCTTATATTGATTTCTATCGGATCTCCCAGGGGTGCTACTTTTACCACCTTTAAGTCAACACCGCGTGTTATTCCCATATCCATAATTCTGCGTTTTAACGGTCCCTTTTCGCCAATACTGACTACCGTTGCCGCCTGACCTGGCTTTAAATCTCTTAAAGTCATATTATCTCCTCCTAATAACGATACATATCAAAACTACTTTGTAAGCAGTCGGGAAACTATGCTACCATGATTTTAGCTGCCAGATTTTTATTAATAGCTATTCTGACACCTTTTACCATAATGATAAAACCGCTGTCATTCTCTGACAACAATTTAACACTTTCTCCCTTAATAAAGCCTAAATCCTGCAAATGACGCTTTATGTCGTCTTTGCCTGTAAAATCTACTATTACTCTTGTCTCACCTATCCCGGCAAATGCTAGTGACATATTCAACACTCCTTTTTCATTATGGGAACCATTATCATTTGTTTATCATTATATGCCCATTAAATTTGCTTGTCAATGACTTATTGTGTGCAATTGAAAATAAATATCATTATAGTTTGAGAAGGCTGCTATTCTCTCATCCCAAGAAGATAATTAATGAATTGCTGCGCTGTTCGGCCGGAGCGTCCGCCGTGGCTCATCTCCCAGATGTTCGCTTGCTTTAATAGCTCTTCCTCTGTCAGATTGATACCCTCCTGCTTTGCGGCAAGTCCTTTTACAATCTCGAAGAATTCCTTTTGAATTGGTGCCGAATAATTAATGGTAATTCCAAAGCGCGCAACCAGTGACAACTTCTCCTGCATGGTATCACTTCTATGAAGCTCGTCCTTAGACATGTCAGAACGGTCGCTCCAAGTCTCTCTGATAAGATGTCTTCTATTGGAAGTTGCATAGATCAGTACATTATCGGGCTTCGTTTCAAGACCGCCTTCAATTACCGCTTTCAGATATTTATATTCAATTTCAAATTCTTCAAAGGAAAGATCATCCATGTATATAATGAACTTATAGTTTCTGTTCTTGATTTCTGCAATGATACTTGATAGATACTGAAACTGATGTTTATAGATTTCAATTATCCGAAGACCGGACTGATAGTATTCATTGAGTATTGCCTTTACACTGGAAGACTTTCCGGTTCCGCTGTCACCATAGAGAAGGCAATTATTGGCCTTTCTTCCATTAACAAAGGCCTCCGTATTGTCAATCAGCTTTTTCTTTTGCATTTCATATCCAATCAGGTCGGATAGCAGGATTTCTTCTGTATTAAGAATAGGAAGAATAACAATTTCGCTTTCTTTCTCCTGAAGACGAAAGGCTTTATTAAGGCCGAATTTCCCTACGCCAAAATCTCTATAAAAAGAGGTGATGATTTCAAGCAGTTCTTCTTCTGTTACCGCCGCTGCAATCTGTCCGGAAAGAAACCTTATTTTATCACTTACATTTTTATTATAACGTTTTTCACTTTTTTCTATCGCTTTGTAATTGGTGATTATGGAAAAGCATTTTATCCCAAGCCTTTCTTCTATTTTCGAAAAATCGTACTCGGAAATTGCCTTAAGAAGTTTCATATCCGACCCGGCGAAAGAATTAACAGAACCGTCAAGCATCCCTTTTTTCTCGCAGCTTATACTAAAAGGATTCTCGCTTACGGCAATAAGATAA
Organism: Bacillota bacterium; assembly: GCA_023450835.1. Lineage (GTDB taxonomy): Bacteria > Bacillota > Clostridia > Lachnospirales > Lachnospiraceae > Anaerocolumna. The sequence continues at coordinate 34,745 of JAEXGM010000057.1, forward strand.
GCAATATAATTTTGCCAGAGATTATTATCAAAGCCATATTCCGTAGCCAATACCAATAATTTGTTTATCTGCTCATAAATATCTGTTATATACTTTTCCTTCGCGGAACCTTCCGGTATCAGAACAGGGTATTCCTCTTCAAGATTTCTGATGATTTCTGATAAAGTGCAGAGTATCTCACTTTCCTTTGTATTTCTGTAAATAATCAGTTTTGCTGCATGTTGATACATCTCTTATCCTCCTTGTGCTATGATATGATTTCTTCGGACAAATAAAGGCTGTCGCACATTGCCATGCAACAGCCCATCTGATATTTCATTATACTCAATTCTCAGCTATTTTCAAATACGAAATTGATTAATTGCTTCATTTAATTCTTTTGAGTTCTCAGCCAGTATTTTAGAGGCCTCTTCCAGGGCTGATACAGAATTATTCTGGGTATGGACTGTATCTTCTACCATTTCAGAAGCGGCAAGGGTTTGCTGGGATATGGCCGAAATACTTTCAACCGCACTTAGGGTCCCTGCTCTGGCTGCGTCCATATTACCTACGTTTTCTCCGATTACAGCCAGACTTGCAGTCAGTTTTCGCATGCCATCGCCCATATTTTTAAAAGTATTAATGGTATTATTTACTATACTATTCTGCTTATGTACAATTTGCTCGGCATCCTTCGCTATATTTACCGTGTCCGAGGTCTGATTTATAATCTTGTCAATTACCTGATTGATTTCATCGGCAGCACGGACAGACTGCTCTGCTAATTTTCTTATTTCTTCTGCGACTACTGAAAATCCCCTTCCGGCATCTCCGGCTCTTGCGGCTTCGATGGAAGCATTCAATGCTAAGAGGTTGGTCTGATCTGCTATTTCATTAATGACCTGAATGATCTGTCCGATAGAATGAGATTTGACTTCCAGAGCAGTGATATTGTCAACAACATATTTTGTGATGTCATTGGTTGCCTCTGACTGTCTTGATAACTCTTCCATTGTTCCGATCCCTTCCATAATCATATGGTCGGTATCTTTGGCAATTACATCGATATCATTGATATTGCTGTTAACGGATTTGATCTTTTCTGATAATTCATCCATCTGCAGCAGACAATTCTGGGAATCCTGGGCCTGGCCGGATATTCCATGTCCGATTTCATTAATGGAGGTGGAAATCTCATTGCTTGCCACAGAAATATCCTCAGAGGCTTTCGATACATTACCTGCCGATTGTGATACAAGTCCGCTGACATTGGCTACCTTTTGTATCAGCTTTCTCATATTTTCAATCATGTCTCTGGTGTTACCTGCCAGAACAATGAATTCATCCTTATGTTTATGTTCCATGGATATGGTGAAATCGCCTTCTGCCAGCTTCTTTAAGCTGCTGTTGATATGCTTTAGGCTCCTTGCGATGCCTTCCGAGAGATAAAGGCCTATAAGTACGGCAATCAAACTGGCTACGATAACCAGAATTGTGGTAAATAATTTAATGCTTTCTGCCTGTTCCATGAAGCTTGCTTTGGGAATCAGAGTACAGAGAGTGATTCCGGTATCAGATATCTTATTAAACTGGAACAGATATTCTTTTCCGTCATAGGTAACATATCTCTGTCCCTTTGCGGCGGAATCTTCAATCGCATTTTTGTAATAATCTTCTGTTGTAAAATGGAACTCGTCCTTTCGGCTTCCTATGGTTACCGTTTTACCCGCTGACTTTTTACCGGAGGATTCCTTGGCCAGCATTTCACTTCCATCTGATGTGATAACGCCCACAATGCTGTTCTTCCCAAAATCCAGATCAGAGAGGAACTTATTGATAGCATTTCTGTCAATATCGATTACGACAACAGCGGTATCTGTCTGGAACTTCTCAACTAAGGAAAAGGCATAATCTGTTGTTGTAGTTTTGAGCTTATCATCAATCATTTTATGGTTTCCGACCCAAAAATCTTTACTCTTTGGATCACTTAACCTTTCAAAGCCAGTGTCTGTCTTTAATTCATTGTAAAAGCCGTCTACGGATTTATTTGCACTCGTAACTACAGGAATTCCCGACTGAGGTATAATATGTATGTCTACGATCAAGCTTTCAGCTTCCGCTTTCTTTGTGAATTCCATACTGAGAGACTGAATGAACTGATTCCTTACAATAGAGTCCGTATATTTTTGCTTTTGTACATAATAATAAATATCCGTATCCTTTGTATATAAGGAAGCAATGGATTTCACTCCGCTGAATCCGAAGTCAAGATATTTAGCTGCCATTTTCATTGTATTTTCTGTGGATTTTTCATAGTTTGATACCAATCCATCGTATGCTTTGTTATAAGACAATACTCCCAGAGCGATAATGAACACTATTGGAATAGCATAACCGAATATTAGTTTGAAACGTATTCCAAGCATCCTTTTCTTGGCTGTATTGAATTCTGCGGACTTCGTCTTTCTCGTTCTTTTTATTTGTGGCTTTTTAAACTCAAACCGCTTTTTACCTTCTGTCTTTTCCTTTTTTCTACGCCTCATCCGGTTTTCCATAAGCATTTCTCCTTTGTACTGATTGCATCACGTTATAACTTTACTTATAAAAAGTGCCGAAAGCGAAATCCTAAAAAGGAGTTGCGCCTTCGACACAAAAAAATATTACAACATATAATACTAAAATGCAAGCTTTTTTTACATTCTTTCGGGAGCCTCGAAACCAAGCAAATCAATTCCGGTTTCAAGAATTCCTTTTACCAAAGTAATCAAAGCTATCCAGGATTTCTGCTTCTCTTTATCTTCTTCCGCTAAAATCTTATTTTCGTGATAGAAACTGTTAAATGCATTTGCCAGCCCATAAAGATACTGACATATTTTATGAGGAGCATACTCATTTCCGGCTGCTTCAATTACTTCATTGAACTTCGCGGCTTCTAACATCAAGTCTATTTCTGACTGAGTCCTGCCTGGCTGTAAAGCTTCTGCCGCGGCAAGTTCCCTGCCATACTTTTGTATAATGGATTTAATACGTACAATGGTATAGAGAAGGTATGGGCCGGTGTTTCCTTCAAAGGAAATAAAGCGTTCCAAATCAAAGATATAATCCTTGGAAGCTTGGTTTGACAAATCACCGTATTTCAAAGCGGCAAGGCCGACTTTTTTAGCAATCGCTTCCGCATCTTTTCTGTCCATATCGCGGTTTTCAAGTATCTTGTCAAGAACGGCATTGCTGATATTCTGGATGAGATTCTCAAGGCGCATTACGCCGCCATCCCTTGTCTTAAAGGGTTTGCCGTCTTTGCCGTTCATTGTGCCAAAGCCAAGGAAGGTAAGTTTAGTTTCTTCCGGTACCAATACTGTCTTTTTCGCACAACGGAATACAGTTTCAAAATAGAGCTCCTGTCTTTTATCTACCACATAGAGAATTTCATCAGGATTAAAGAGTTCCATTCTCTCTACCATAGTGGCAAGATCAGTGGTGTTATAGAGAGTTCCGCCGTCTGACTTTAATATCATGCAGGGAGGCATTTCTTTTGTATCCGTCTCTTCTTTTACATCTACCACCAGAGCACCTTCACTGATTCTGGCGTAATTTTTCGCCTTCAGATAATCAACCATGCCGGGAATATAGCCCTGTGCATCGCTTTCTTTCTTCCAAAGGTCAAAATCAACTAACAGGTTATCATAGTTCTTCTTTAAATCTTCAATGGAAACATTTAATATATGCTGCCACAGTGCACGATATCCGGGATTGCCATTTTGCAGTTCAACAGTAGCTGCCTTGGCAGCTTCTCTGAATTCTTCATTTTCTTTGGAATAGGCACTGGCCGCAGGATATATTTGTTCCAGTTCACTAATTGTAAAAGGAGCTTCGCTTGGGTATTCGCCCTGATAATCTGCTTGAAAATATACAAGTTCCGGCTGCTCCATCTTAATCTTCATCATAATTAAGCCGATCTGCAATCCCCAATCGCCTAAATGAACATCTCCAATGACATTATGACCTAAGAAACGGTCGATTCTTTTGATGCTCTCACCGATGATTGCCGGTCTTAAATGTCCTACATGAAGGGGTTTTGCCACATTGGCACCGCCGTAATCTATTACAATTGTTTTCGGCGCCTGTGTTTTTTCACAGCCAAACTGATTGTCCGGGGAAAGTTGTTTTACATAGCCGGACAGAAAGTCACTTTTTAAAATAATATTTATAAATCCAGGGGCGGCGGCCTCAATCTTTTCAAAGCTTTCACTCGTTTTTAATATCTGCGCAACCTCTTCTGCAATGGCAAGTGGTGCTTTTTTATATGCCTTGGCTGCCGCTAAGGCTCCGTTACATTGATATTGGCATAAATCAGGTCTGTTAGAGAGGGTAACAATGCCATATTTATTCTCATAGCCCTTTGCCTCAAAAGCCTCTCTTACTTCCTTCCCGATGATATCAATTATTTTCTGCATGTTTTGTCCTCCGTTAAAGTATCCTAAATAGATACTTTATCATAATTGCTCCTTTCTGTAAATAACCAATGGCAAAAATGATTCTTCTTACTCCTCATTTGGTACTATAATTGCAGCTATCAAATAAATCCAGAACCCTGCGGATACGCCAAATATTGCAAGGAGCACTATTACCAGTCTTACTATAGTAGGGTCGATATTCAAATACTCTGCAAAACCACCGCAAACACCTGCTATCATTCTGTTTTTTCTTGAACGGTATAATCTTTTATTTTCCATATTTTCCACCTTTCTGCTGGCCTGCTTCTAAAGGCCGCCTAAACTATAACTTTTATAATAAATTTTAATAAACCTCTTTTTTATTGTGATTCTAGCATTTCTTAATTCTTTATTCAATATTCATTGTAATACTTCCAACTTCACAACTCAGGGACATATTGTTAGGTGCTGAATTCTGTTGTGTGATATGCTTGTTAACTCCATTATATTTAGTTCCGTTAATCGTCAGCGAGCCTACATTGCAGTCTATGGTATAATTGTAGTCCTCTTCTTTTCCCTGAAGGTCCAGATCGATCTTTCCAACAGAGGTGCTTACCCTGCTGTCACCGGTAATAGTGCCGCCGATATCAATGCTTCCGGCCGTACAGTTAATATCACCGCTGTGAATTGCTCCATCCTTTATCTCGATTCTTCCGGCAGCACAGCTCATATCTGCATTATTTATGGTACAATTGTCTATTTCCAGCATTCCGGCTTCTACCTGATAGGAGGAGCTCTCTTTGATATTTAGTTCATCAATGCTGCAGCTTCCGGCACCCACTTGTATGCTGCCGGTATTTGCTGATAAACTATCCGACTTTATGGCTCCGGCTCCAACGGTTAAGGAAATATTATCCGCTTTAAAGTCTTTTGGTATTGTAACATACACTTCGGTATAATCATTACTGCCACTGCCATCCAAATTAATGTTGATTCCAAATATGGAAATGTTATTACCGCCGGCAGAGTCTTTATCCTTGGAGGAATTCTCCTTTAAAGTCCATATACCATTCTTGACTTCACTGCTTATTCGCCTGGCGCCGTTCTCGTTTACATCAAGGGAAAATTTATCTCCTTCTCTGATAAAGAGCTTCCCGGCGAAAATATGAAAATCCAGGCTTTTCACATTTTGATAAGTCACGGGATAATTCACATCGGAATTTAACCTTTCGGAGGCTACTGCTGATGCAACTATTTCTCCGCCTCCCTGATTGTCTCCGCCCTGAACTTCACTGTTATTATTTCCGTTATTCCATAAGGTATAGCCATCTCCAAGGTTCAAATCCACCTTATTCCACCTTGTGTAGACTTTATTGTCCATACTAAGTGCAACAATTACTAACAGGATTCCGATGGCAATGGCGCCACCTGCTATGCGAAACAGATTTCTTATAAATGCTTTCATGCGTAGGCCCTCCTTCTGCGAAAGATGTTCCCGAATAGTTGCTTTATCCAGCCTATGACAGCAGGTAAAGCCTTTCCTGCTGTCCATACGGCAGCTATGGTGAAGAGAATACCGACTCCAAGGACAATCAAGCCTCCTCCGGCCATACTAATTCCAAGGGCAGGAATTGCAGTAAACTGGATAAATCCTATTACTATGATTGCGGCACCTGCAAAGAATAAAGCTACTGCTACTGCTGCAAAGGCAAGCCAGACAGACGCTACGGTTATAATAATCGTAAAAAGTATAGAGACCACTGTCAGTGCAATTGGCAGCCCTATCGGTAATGCAAATATAATTAAGATAATCAATAGAGGAATGTTAACAGGTTTTCTCTTCTTCTGATATTCCTCTTTTTCATACAGGTTTCTATTATACTCTTCCTGATATCTTCTGTAATTTTCCTCAAATCCGGTATCTCTGCTTTTACTTTGGTCTTCGTATTCACTCTTCACAGGACTTCTTTCAAAGGAGGGAAGATTTTTCTTTTCTCTTTCTGCCTCATGATATCCGTCTTCCGAAAAGTAGCCTGAATCGTTACTGCTGCCATAATCCAATGATTTTTTAATACTTTCAGCAATATCAGCAGGTGAGCCCAATTCTTTTATTACATTTTCTTCTTCCTCATTACCTGCCTCTTCAAAATAATTCTCATAGTACTCAATGGCTTCTCTTCTTTCCTCTGCCGGTATATCAAACAAGAGACGTTCAAGCTCTTGCATAAATTCTACTCTTGTCATAAAATTTCCACCCCCACAAAAATATGATTGATTTTTGCCGAATAACTCTTCCATTCTTTCAGATAAAGTTTTAATTGGGCTTTGCCTTTATCCGTAATCCGGTAATATCTTCGGTTTCTGCCGTCAAAAGCCAAATCATAAACTTCCAGGCAATCTTCTTTTTGAAGGCGTCTTAGCACCGGGTACAGGGTTGATTCCGATATATCAATGACCTGCCGTATATCCTGGGTGATTTTATAACCGTAAGTGCCTTCCTTATCCTTGGATACAATACCAAGCACAATTGCATCTAACAGTGCAGCTCCTGTATTAAATACCATGGCAGCCTCTTCCTTTCCGCTTATTTCTACTGCAGTATTATAAAAAGGAATCTAAAAATACTTTCCATATCAACTTCCACATATTTCAAATCACCTTACAAACCTGCTGAAACAAGGAATTCTCAGTTAAATATAAAACAAAAAATATTGTGTTTTTATTTTCAACAATATTATATGGCGTATAATATTGTTTATTAATATAATATTATCATTTTCCCTTTATAAGTCAAGTGACATTTGTAATATTATTTATGCTTAA
>JAEXGM010000092.1 GCA_023450835.1 Bacillota bacterium
CGGCAGATACTCTCAAAAGTATTCCTATGGCACTGCCTGCGCTTATGAGAGCTGAAAAGGCTATCAAGAGAGCTGCAGCTAGAACAGCTGCAGCTAAAACAGCTACCGCTAAAATGACTGCTGAAACAGCTGTGGATAAGGCAGCGGAAAATGTGAAGGATGAGGAGTTTAGTGAAGCTTTTAACAGCCTTACAAACAGCCTTTTTGACATGAAAAATAAGTGGGAAGATAGGGATGAGAGAGGATTGGAGGAGAATTTTGAAAATCTGCTGTTCCAAATAGTAAATATGTCCGTATTTTTGCAGTTAAATGCAGAAAATTCCTTGACAAATGCCACTAATAAGTTTATAAATAGATTTGTAGATATCGAAGGACTTACAGAGAAAAAACCACAAGTTTAGCCGATATACCAATGCCTGAATAGACATTGAGGAACATGAAAATAATCCTAATGGTTATTTTACAAATATCAATTACTTTTAGAGGAGGAGTTAAATCCATGAACAAAGCTGAATTAGTTGCAGCAATTGCAGAGAAAACCGAATTATCCAAGAAAGATTCAGAGAAAGCATTAAAGGCTTTTATTGATGTAGTTACAGAAGAACTTACAAAAGGTGAGAAGGTACAGTTAGTTGGCTTCGGAACTTTTGAAGTTTCTGAAAGACCTGAAAGAACCGGAAGAAACCCTCAGACCAAAGAGGCTATAACAATTGCAGCATCTAAAGCTCCCAAGTTCAAAGCTGGAAAAGCTTTAAAAGATGTAATCAACGCATAGGAAGAGCTAACCAAAGAAGCTGTTGTTAAGAATCGTGTTCACCTTGAAGGTAATAAAATACCAGTAAGCGGAGAAACAGATTTTTAAAAACAGCTTCTTTTTTTGACTTCTGACTTCTAAGGGTGAAAAATGAATAGTTTGTATTACCTGTAATTTGTACCTGCAATCGAAGGCTGCAGGTATCAGAAAGGATATCAAAGATTTTATGAGATTAGATAAATTCTTGAAAGTGTCAAGACTAATAAAACGCAGGACGATTGCCAATGAAGCCTGTGATGCAGGACGTGTCCTTATTAACGGAAAAACGGCGAAAGCCTCCGCTTCTGTAAAAGAAGGCGATATCATAGAAATCGGCTTTGGCAGTAAGGCAGTGAAAGTGAAGGTCCTGGATGTGCAGGAGACTGTGCGAAAAGATGATGCCAAGGAATTATATGAATATATAGTGTGAATTATTGGAACACATAATTCACACCCTGATTTCTGCAAAGAAAGCTTGTATATTTTAGGCATGAAATGAATGGTTTTCTAATATACTTAAGAGAAGTAAGTATATTAGGAGGCCTTTTTTTATGGAAGAAAAGCAGGGAATTCAAAAGTCACATAAAGTTAGTTTAAATGCCAGAAGCCAGGCCATGATAACCGGCGTAAAGGATGTCTTAAGTTTTGATGCAGGCGAAGTACTCTTAGAGACAGAGCAGGGTATCTTAATGATAAGAGGGAATGAACTCCATGTGAATCGTCTTACACTTGAAAAAGGGGAAGTGGACGTGGACGGAAAGATTGACAGTCTTACATATTCTGATTCCAACGGATACGGTAAATCCGGTGAATCCCTCATCAGCAGATTGTTTAAATAAACAGATAGACAGAAATAAAGAATATTTCACATCCGGCACCAAGTGGCCTCACGGCCAAATGTCCGTTAGTTTGAAGAATAGGATGTGTTTTTCGAATGTCTATTTAAGCTGGCAGGCGGGGCAGTCTGCTGGGTTTACGATATACATGGGTGTAAGGAGAAATTGAATGAATAAGGAGATTTGGACAGAGCTGACGTTTTTTTCAAACTGTGTGCTCTGGGGTATGTATCTGCTGATATTTTATGATGTACTCCGTATTGTCAGAAGAGTTTTTCCCAGAGGAGCAATACTGGTAGGAATAGAAGATATAATTTACTGGACAGTCTCAGGACTTCTGATATTTCGCATGATGTATCAGCAAAACAACGGCATTATCAGAGGCTTTGCTATCCTTGGAATGTTCCTTGGCATGCTGATATACCATAACTTAGTTAGTAGACCTCTGGTAGAACTGATTTCAGGGTTTTTAAATAAGATTAAAGGGGCTGTTCTCTATGTAATACACATGATATTAAGGCCTTTTGTGTTTCTGGGACGGGGAACCGGTCATGGATTTGTTAAAGTATTCAAACTATTTAAAAAAATTTTGATAAATATACAAAAATTCTTGAAAAAACATAGAAAACCTAGTAAAATAAGTGCATCTGATAAGGAAAAAGGTGGTTAAATTGAAGGGGTATAGAGGACGAAGAAGGAAAAGGCGGACAGGCCTGATTCTTACGGCATTTATGGTGTTATCCATATGCGGTATAGTTACATACAAGCAGCAGGAGCTTAACCTGGTGGAAGCCAAAGCCGATCAGAAAATCGAGCAGCTGAATACGCAGATTAAGGACGAGAATAAGAGAGCAGAGGATATCGAAGAAAAGAAGGCTTATGTCCAGACCAAGAAATACATCGAAGAGATGGCCAGAGAGAAATTTGGACTGGTTTATAAGGATGAGATTATTTTTAAATCTGAAGAGTAGCAGGCTTGACAAATAATCTGAAAGAAGCTATAATTGTCTTCGTTGCTTTTGGCGAAGTAGCTCAGTTGGCTAGAGCATGCGGTTCATACCCGCAGTGTCGGCGGTTCAAATCCGTCCTTCGCTATTGTATTTATTTAAGACCTAAACCATTTGGTTTAGGTCTTTTTTTGTTCGCCTTATGCCTAATCTTAATTTCTTAATTGAACTGAACTCTCTCTAATCGATTCTTTTATGCAATTGCAGAAGATTCTGTCATAAACTTTTTGAATAAGCGGACTAAGGTTTGACAAAGATTTCAGATGCTTAATTCTATAATACAGGACTAAACGGATGAAGTGGACAGGCAGAAGAACCATAGCTGTCTGTATATATCCTGTAAGATTAAAGGGAGGAAGCAGCATAATGAGAGAACAGAGTATAAGGAGGATATTCACCAGCTTGCTTGGTGTTGTAGTGGCAAGGGCGGTGTTCATGGGGATAAATCCATTTGCCATAGGGTATCTGGCAGTGTTGTTTATGGAACCTAAGGGACGAATACTGGCTATGGTAATGGTGGCGCTTGGAGTAATAACTTCTATGGGTACGGAAGGAATGATAAAATACCTGATTGCAATTATCGTGTTCTCTATCATAGTATCCATGATAGAATACCGCAGCAAAAAGATAACAATCTGGGCTATGGGCGGACTGGCGGCAGGGGTCACCGTAATATTGACCTGTTTTTACAGTACACTGAGTGATAACTTTTGGAATAATGTTGTAATGGGTCTGGCAGAAGGGATTATAGTTTTTGTATCGGCACTGGTGTTTCATAAAGGGCTGGAACCTGTTTTTCATACCAGAATGAAAGGGGAGGCGTTATCCAATGAAGAGATTATAGGCCTTGCGACCATTGGGGGAGTTATTATCTATGGCATACCGGATATGAACTCGCTGGGCTTTTCTCTGCCTCTTACCTGCGCGATGTTCAGCGTTCTCATCATAGGCTTTCGCTATGGTGCCGGCTTTGGCGCGGTGATTGGAGCCGCCTGCGGGATTATTATGGCTCTTCGGACGGGAGAGTTGAATCAGCTGGGGCTTATGTGTATGCTTGGCATCATCAGCGGAAGCTTTCGGGAAATGGGAAGAATCGTGGATTTTCTGGCCTATTCGGGAGGCTTTCTGATCTTAGGAGAACTCTATAAGAACAGCAGGTTTAACCTGGAGGGCTTCGGAGTGCTTATCTCCTGTGCCGTGCTTTTTTTTCTGCTCCCTAAAAATCTGGTGTATGGAAAAACCATAAAAGAAAGCGACAGGGAAGAGGATGTATATATCCATCAGAATCTGCAAAATATTGCAAGGGGAAAGCTAAGGGATTTCTCAGAGTCCTTCCATAACCTGTCTTCTACCTTCCATACCTTTTCCGAGCAAAAAGAGGAACTTGATAAATTGGATAAGCGGGTGCTCTTTGACCAGCTGTCGGAGAAGCTCTGTAAGGACTGCGAGAATTGCAGTTACTGCTGGGAGGGGCATTTCTATGAGACTTATGAAGGGGCTTACCGCATTATGGAGCAGGTAAATGAGAACGGTACGGTATCTTTAAACGAAATACCCGGTGAATTCGCTTCCCGGTGTATTTGTCTGAATAATTTTTTGGAAGAAGCAAAAAGAAGCATAGAATTGGCAAGAATAAATATGAGCTGGAGTAACAAGCTGGCTCAGAGCAGAGCCGCCATTGCAGAACAGCTGGGAGAAGTAGCTAATATTATTGATGATTTTTCTATGGATCTGTATAAGCCCTCTGACGATGAGGAGAAAAGTAAAAAAATAGCCGCGGAATTAAGGCGCAGTCATATCCAGGTAAAGAAAGTTGCTATCTTTGAGAAAAGGGACGGGAAAATTGAAATCTATCTTACTGCCAAGACCGATAAGGGGCGCTGTATTACCTCGAAAGAGGCAGCAGGAATTATAGGAAAAGCTTATGGCAGGCAGATGCGTCCTTTTGATGGCTGTAAGAAAGTGATTGCCAAAGAGATGGAAACCTTTACTTTTGTGGAGGATACGGATTATACGGTCTATACGGGCTTTGCCAGGATGAACAAGGAGAAGAACCCGGTATCGGGTGATAATTATTCCTTCTTAAATCCGGATACGGGTACCTTTATCATGAGCCTTGCAGACGGTATGGGGGCAGGGCAGGGAGCCTATGAAGAGAGCGAGTCGGTGATTGAATTACTGGAACAGTTTATGGAAGCAGGTTTTCGAAAGGAATCCGCCATTAAGCTCATTAATTCCATTATGGTACTAAGAGATAAGGAAGAGGGTTTTTCAACCATTGATTTATCTATTATTAATCTCTACTCAGGCTACTGTGATTTTATAAAGATGGGGGCGGCTGCCACCTTTCTTAAGAAGGCAAATGAAGTGGAAGTTATCTATTCTACTTCTCTGCCGGCAGGAATCGTGCCAAAAGCAGATTATGAGATTGTATCCAGAAAGCTCTATAGCGGAGAGTTTTTAGTGATGGCCACCGACGGAGTGGTAGATTGCATACCGGGTGAGGGGAAGGAAGAATTCATTGCAGACTTCCTGAATAGCCTTAAGACCAATAACCCCAAGGAAATAGCCAATGCCGTTTTAAATATGGCCCTGGAGCAAAACGGATGGGAGCCTATGGATGATATGACGGTGCTGGTAGCGGGCTTTTGGAGCAAGGCTTGATATTTCCCATTGTTCGAGGTAAAATGATAAAAAACTCTGGAGTCATACATGATTAATAAAGTAAAACAATATATAGAGAACTATAAAATGCTTGAAAAGGGAGACCAAATTATTGTCGGTGTTTCCGGCGGGGCGGATTCGGTCTGCCTTTTTCATGTGCTTTTAGAGCTGCGGAAAGAGTATGAACTGACACTTCATGTAATCCACGTAAACCACGGCATAAGAGGGGAAGAAGCTCTAAGGGACGAGGAATTTGTAAGAGAGCTTTGCAGAAAAGAAGAGGTATCCTTTCAGGCGGTGCATAAAGACATCCCCTTATTGGCAAAGGAAGGAAGGATGTCTGTTGAGGAAGCCGGAAGAAAAGCAAGATATGAGGTTTTTAATCAGTACTTTTTAGCATATAAGTGTAATAAAATTGCAATTGCACATAATAAAAATGATACGGCAGAAACAATTCTTTTTCATATGTTCCGGGGCAGCGGTCTGTCCGGATTAACAGGCATCAGTCCGGTAAGAGACAGGATCATAAGACCTTTGCTGTGCCTTGAGCGGAGGGAAATCGAGAGCTATTTGCAGGAGAGGGGGATTTCTTATCTCAATGACTCTACGAATTTCACCCTGGATTATACCCGGAATAAAATACGTTTAAAAGTATTGAAAGAAGCGGAGGATATAAACAGCAGGGCGGTATCACATATTGCAATGGCCGGTGAAACTTTCAGAGAGATTCAGGAATATATTGAAAAATCCGCTGCCAAAGCTGCGGAGAAGATTCTTGTAAAAGGAGAAGAGAATGAGATTTTCCTTCAAATCGAGGAGCTTTTAGCAGAGGATATCGTGATACAAAAAGAAGTTGTCAGAAAAGCTTTCTGGCAGATGAGTGAAAGTTTAAAAGATATTGATCTTTTTCATGTAATGTCCGTGCTGCAGCTTGTAAAGAAGCAGCCAGGCAGGCAGATAGACCTTCCCTATGGGATTACTGCGGTGCGGGAATATAACCATATAGAACTGAAGGCAAAGCGAGAGCTTATTTCTAAAGCCACGGAAGCAAAGGCCAGGGCAGATACAGCGCCACAACCGCGGGAACTTCTGATTCCCGGAGTCACTCCCCTTTTTGACGAAGGAAAAAGTATTAAGACTTCGGTAATAAATTATAAAAAAAATATGATAATTCCTCAAAGCATCTGTACGAAATGGTTTGACTATGATAAAATTAAGGATACTGTGTTAATCCGCTACCGAAAACAGGGGGATTATCTATGCATAGACAAAAAGGGCGGCACCAAGAAATTAAAGGCCTTTTTGATAGATGAAAAGATACCAAGACAAAAAAGAGATGTCCTGCCTTTATTAGCAGATGGTTCCCATATTATGTGGGTAATCGGAAGCCGGATAAGCGAAGCTTACAAGGTGGATGAGAATACCAGGAGGATACTTCAGATAAGAATGACGGAGGAAGAAGAAAAATGAATGAGAACATCAACGTACTAATATCAGAAGAAGAGGTTAATAAAAAAATAAAAAGCCTTGGAGAACAGATAAGCAAGGACTATGAAGGAAAAGAACTACATCTTATCTGCGTATTAAAGGGAGGTGTCTTTGCAACCTGTGAACTGGCAAAGCATATCAGTGTTCCTCTTTCTATTGACTTTATGTCAGTTTCCAGTTATGGAGATGGTTTTGTAAGTTCAGGAAGAGTTAAGATAATCAAGGATTTGGATGATTCCATAGAGGATAAGGATGTGCTTATTGTGGAAGATATTATTGATTCCGGCAATACATTAAAGTACCTTGTAGATCTTTTAAACACCAGAAAGCCGAATAGTGTTAAAATCTGCACCCTTTTGGATAAACCGGACAGAAGAACGACCGATGTGGCAGTAGATTATGTGGGATTCCAGATACCCGATAAATTCGTGGTAGGCTATGGTCTGGACTACATGCAGAAATACCGCAATCTTCCCTATATCGGCGTAATCGAATAATAGAAAGGAGGGGTGTTAAGTGAAAAGACAACTAAAAGGATATGGGGCTTATCTCATTATCCTTGGTATTATTCTGGTCTTATCGCTTGTTCATCAAAATATAAAGAGCAACCCTAGCAGCAACTATGAATACAGTAATTTTTTAGAGGACATCGCAAATAATAATGTTACGGATGTTAAGATCTATCAGAATCAGCAGACCCCTACAGGTAATGCGGTCGTTACTTTAAAAGATAAGAGCACGGAGAAATTTAACGTAGCTGATGTAGGTCAATTGCAGCAGGTTCTGAATGACAAGATTGTGAAGGATGGCGGCAAAGACCTGGCTTATCATTTGTATAATGTCAGCAAACCCAGTTGGATTCTAACTCTGCTTCCTTATGTTCTGGGCTTTATCGTAATAATTCTTTTGTTCTCCTACCTGACCAACCAGGCGGCAGGAGGCAGCGGCGGAGGCAGCAAGGTCATGAACTTTGGAAAAAGCCGTGCTAAGATGTCCACCGACGAGAATAAGAAAACCACCTTTAAGAATGTGGCCGGACTGGAAGAAGAGAAGGAAGAGCTTCAGGAAATTGTGGATTTCTTAAAGACTCCTAAGAAATATACTCAGGTTGGGGCAAGAATCCCCAAAGGTGTTCTTCTTGAGGGACCTCCCGGAACCGGTAAGACACTTCTTGCCAAGGCAGTAGCCGGTGAGGCAGGCGTACCTTTCTTTAGCATTTCCGGTTCAGACTTTGTGGAAATGTTCGTAGGTGTCGGAGCTTCCAGAGTAAGAGACTTGTTTGAGGATGCTAAGAAGCATTCTCCCTGTATTGTGTTTATTGATGAAATCGATGCCGTAGCCAGAAGAAGAGGAACCGGTATGGGCGGCGGACATGATGAAAGAGAACAGACCTTAAATCAGCTGCTGGTTGAGATGGATGGTTTTGGTGCCAATGAAGGAATTATTGTAATGGCAGCCACCAACCGTGTGGATATATTAGACCCTGCTATATTAAGACCCGGACGTTTCGACCGTAAGGT
Organism: Bacillota bacterium; assembly: GCA_023450835.1. Taxonomy (GTDB): domain Bacteria; phylum Bacillota; class Clostridia; order Lachnospirales; family Lachnospiraceae; genus Anaerocolumna. The sequence goes on from JAEXGM010000092.1 coordinate 8,309, forward strand.
TATGGTGGGAAGACCCGATGTAAAGGGAAGGGAAGAGATTCTGCAGGTTCATTCCAAAGGCAAACCTTTGGGAGAGGATGTAGACTTAAAGCAGATTGCCCAGACCACAGCAGGTTTTACCGGAGCAGACTTAGAGAATCTGTTAAATGAAGCAGCCATTAGTGCTGCGAAGGATAACCGTTCTTATATCATTCATGAGGATATCAACAAGTCCTTTATCAAGGTTGGTATTGGTACCGAGAAAAAGAGCAGAGTCATTTCCGAAAAAGAAAAGAAAATTACCGCTTATCATGAAGCCGGTCATGCAATTTTGTTTCATGTGCTTCCCGATGTCGGTCCTGTCTATACGGTATCCATCATTCCTACCGGAAATGGTGCGGCAGGCTATACCATGCCCTTACCGGAGAAAGATGAGATGTTCCATACAAAAGGCGGCATGAAGCAGGATATCATCGTAGGTCTTGGCGGCAGAGCGGCAGAAGATTTAATTTTTGATGACATTACCACCGGAGCTTCCCAGGATATTAAAGTGGCAACCAAGACAGCCAGAGCCATGATTACCAAGTATGGTTTCTCCTCTTCTGTAGGTATGGTGAATTATGACAACGATGACGATGAAGTATTTATCGGCAGAGACCTGGCACACACCAGAAGCTACAGTGAGAATGTTGCCAGAATTATCGATGATGAGGTAAAAGGCATGATTGATAATTGCTATTCTGAGGCAAAAAAACTTCTTACAGAGTATATGGATGTCCTTCATAACTGTGCAAAACTCTTAATTGAAAAAGAGCGTATTAACAGGGAAGAATTCGAGGCATTGTTCCTTCACAGAGGCGAGGGCCCCGGAAGCAGTGAAAAATCCCCTATCCTGGAAGGATAAGGGCTGTTTACAAAAAATGAAATGAAAAAAGCAGGTTTTTATATATTTTTTTAAGGGGAAAAGAGCAAAAAGTAAATAACAAGAAAAAAACGAACAAAAAATATTTTAAATAAATTTGATGTTTGTGCACACTTTTGGGATACATGATGTTATACTAGTACTCGTAAACCCCAATACATTATATAGTTTTTGCTACACCCCATAAGTAACAAAATACCTTCTCCAGGAAAAGGACAGCACTCGGAAAGCTGTCCTTTTTCTTGCCTAAAAATATATAAGTTGCTATTTTAAATAAATTGCTATAAGATATTTTAACGGAACACCGGTACATCGATTTGGAAATAACCGGGCTGATTAATCGGTCTGGTCAATCTGAGAATCATATATCGGCACACATATATAACGGAAAGGTTTGACCAGGAATTATGATAAATAAAAGTGCTCTCTATAGTGACGGAACAAAGGATTACAGAATCCCTGCTGAGCCAAAGAAATTTGAAACGGTAAAACTTCGCCTTCGGACAGGAAAAGAAATAGTAAAGGCAAGACTCTGCTTTATAACCGGTAAAGGTGAAACAGAAACAATTCCTATGGTATCGGAGGAAAGCGATAATTATTTTAATTATTATGAGGCTGGTCTGGAATTAAAGGATGAGCCATTAAGATATTATTTTGAGATAAATGACGATGAGAGCACCTGTTATTATAACAAAGCCGGAAGCGTTGACAGACTGCAGGATAGGTTTTACTTTAATATTACTCCCGGTTTTGCAACGCCTGAGTGGGCAAAGGGTGCGGTTATCTATCAGATCTATGTGGACCGGTTTTATAACGGAGATACCTCCAATGATGTGGAGAACAGAGAATACTTCTATGTGGGGGATTACGTAAAGAAGGTGGAGGATTGGCACCAGTATCCTGCGGCTGTGGGAATCCGCGAGTTTTACGGCGGCGATCTGGCGGGAGTGATTCAGAAGCTTGATTACCTGCAGAACCTCGGAGTGGAAGTGCTGTATTTAAACCCGATTTTTGTTTCTCCTTCCAACCACAAATACGATACGCAGGATTATGATTATGTAGACCCTCATTTCGGCGTGATTGAGGAAGACTGCGATGAAGGGATGCCAGACGGAGTTTATGACAACCGTGAGGCCTGCCGTTATAAAAGAAGAGTGGCAAGCAAAGTAAATTTAGATAAAAGCAATGAGCTTTTGGCACACTTAACAGCCCTTGCCCATGAGAGAGGCATGAAAGTAATTTTAGATGGTGTGTTTAATCACTGCGGTTCCTTTCATAAATGGCTCGACAGGGAAGGCATCTATAAAGGGGAAGAGGGCTTTCATACAGGAGCTTACTGGCAGGAAGACAGTGTTTACCGGGATTATTTTAACTTCAAGGAAAAGTTGTGGCCGGAAAATAAAAGTTATGACGGCTGGTGGGGTTATGAGACCCTTCCGAAATTAAATTATGAAGGCTCTGAGAAATTATATGAAGAAATATTAAAGATTGCAGCCAAATGGGTATCACCGCCCTTTAACTGTGACGGCTGGAGGCTTGATGTGGCTGCGGACCTGGGACTTTCCAGAGAATTTAACCACAATTTCTGGAGAGATTTTCGAAGGACCGTAAAGGCGGCTAATCCGGAGGCTATTATCCTGGCCGAGCATTACGGGGATTCCAGGGAGTGGCTGTTGGGCGATGAATGGGACACGGTTATGAACTATGATGCCTTTATGGAACCGCTGACCTGGTTTCTGACCGGAATGGAAAAACACAGTGATTCCTTTGAGGAATCTCTTTATAATTCGGGTACGGCCTTTGAAGGACTAATGAAGAATGCCATGGCAAACTTTCAAACACCTTCTCTTTTTACAGCCATGAACGAACTGTCCAATCACGACCACTCCAGATTCCTGACAAGAACCAATAAGATAGTGGGAAGAACTGCCACCCTGGGACCTAAAGCAGCGGAGGCCGGCATTGATAAGGGGGTCTTCAGGGAAGCGGTAACTGTTCAGATGACCTGGCCCGGTGCTCCGACCCTTTACTATGGGGATGAAGCGGGATTATGCGGCTTCACGGACCCGGATAACCGCAGAAGCTATCCCTGGGGCAGGGAGGATATGGATTTGATACGGTTTCACAGGGATATCATACAGATTCATAAATCCTATGAGGCACTTAAGACCGGCTCACATCTTATGCTGCACTCTGAATTTGGTTACCTGTGCTATGGAAGATTTGATAAACAGGATAAATTTATTATAGCTCTTAATAATACGGAAGAGCCCATGGAAGTAAATATTGAGGCCTGGAGAATCGGCATTAAAGATACAGACACTCTTTCAAGACTGATATTAACATCCAGAGAAGGATATCTGCTGGAGTCTTTCATGTACTATACCAATGAGGGAATCCTGCAATTGCAGTTACCTCCTGTCTCATCCGTTATCATAAAGAACTTTGTCGAGGTACAGACTAACGGAAAATAAAAGGATAGAATTATTTGAATTTTTTCAAAAGTTTATACAAAAACCTCTTGAAATGGAGAACTGACTATGGTATAATCTAACCTTGTCAGAAAGTTTTAGATGCCGGCGTGGCGGAACTGGCAGACGCACAGGACTTAAAATCCTGCGGGCCTAATCGCCCGTACCGGTTCGATTCCGGTCGCCGGCATGACTTCAAAAAATTTGAAGAAAAGCTTAGACTCCATATTATTTGCGGGTGTAGTTCAATGGTAGAACACTAGCCTTCCAAGCTAGATACGTGGGTTCGATTCCCATCACCCGCTTTTTTCATGCCCATTTTTCACTTAAAATGGGCATTTTTGCTGTGGGAAGTGATGGAATGGACTAAAATTCCGGTTTCTAAAAAAATATCAGAGCATACTAATTCCTTACCAGAATAAATTTAAAGACTATTTTCATTTTTGATTGAAATGCGTTGCAGACAGTTTGTATCTGCCGGGCGCGAATGGAGGAATAGTATGCTCAAAATAAATAATAACAGCTTAAAATATATACTTTTTTTCTTTATCGGGGGTTTTACCTATTGCGGAATTGAAACTCTCTTTCGCGGCTATTCTCATATCTCCATGTTAATAGCCGGAGGTGTATGTTTTCTTCTTATTGACTATATTAATCAAAGATATAAACATGAAATTCCCCTGGCGGGCAGAATGTTTTTCTCTTCCCTGATTATCACGGCTGTGGAATTTTTAGCCGGTTTAATTGTGAATCTGTGGATGCATTTAAATGTTTGGGATTATTCGGCACTTCCCTTAAATGCCTGGGGGCAGATATGCCCGCTCTTTAGTCTGGTATGGTTCGTATTATCAGCTCCCGCAATCTGGGTGGATAATTATCTGCAAAATAAAATCAGCAGCACGAAAATGACAGGATAAGACATATTTTCTTTTCACAGCACTTGTGTTAGAATAAGCATAAGCCACTACTATAGTAGTGTGGGCTTATGCTTTTTTGTATTCTGAGCGCTGAGGCGCGAATGGTATTAGTTAGAAAAATGCGTTGGCAGAATGGCGGTTATTGTGAAGATCTTATTGGTAGGAATTAATGCGAAATATATACATTCAAATTTGGCAATACGAAGTTTAAGAAACTATGCATCTCCTTATAAGGAGAGCATCTCATTGGCAGAATATACGATAAATCAGTACACGAACGATATACTAACGGATATTTATAAGCAGAAGCCTGATTTTATCGGATTCTCCTGTTATATTTGGAATTTTGAGATGATTAAGAAGGTGAGCAGAGAGATTAAAAAGGTGCTTCCAAAGACCAGCCTGTGGCTTGGAGGACCGGAGGTCTCCTATGACCCGCTGGAAGTGATGGAGAAGCATCCCTGGATAGACGGAGTTATGTGCGGGGAAGGGGAGGAGACCTTTTTAGAGCTGATGTACTATTATATTGGCGGAAGGGGACTTTTACAGGATATCAGAGGTATCTGCTACCGCAGGGAGGATGGCGGCGGGCAGCTGACCTTCCCCAGGAAAGAGATGGATATGGACCTGATTCCCTTTCCCTACGAAGAGCTTGTAAGCCTTGAGAATAAAATAATCTATTATGAGTCCGGCAGAGGCTGTCCTTATTCCTGCAGCTATTGCCTTTCCTCGGAGAATAAAAGGGTGCGCTTTCGTGACCTTAACAGAGTGAAAGAGGAACTTTCTTTTTTTCTTGAACACAAAGTGCCTCAAGTAAAATTTGTGGACAGGACCTTCAACTGTAATCATCACCATGCAATGGAAATCTGGAAATTCTTAAAGGAAAATGATAATGGAGTGACTAATTTTCATTTTGAGATTGCCGGTGAATTATTAAAGGAAGAGGAACTGGCTTTATTAAATACCTTGAGGGAAGGGCTGGTACAGTTAGAAATAGGAGTACAGTCAGCGAATGAAGTTACTCTGGATGCTATCAGGCGGAAGATGAGCCTTGCCAGAATCAGAGAGGTAGTTGAAAGGATACAAGAAGGTAAAAACATTCACATACACCTGGACTTGATTGCAGGTCTTCCTTATGAAGATTACAGCTCCTTTAAGGCATCCTTTAATGAGGTATATTCCATGAAACCCGACCAGTTGCAGCTGGGGTTCCTTAAGGTACTGAAGGGTTCTTACCTCTACCTGGAAAAGGAAAGATGGGGTATTGTATACCAGGAAGAACCTCCTTACGAGGTGCTTTATACGGATTGGATTACCTTTGATGAGATACTTTTGCTAAAACAGGCGGAGAGTATGACCGAAATATATTACAACAGCGGGCAGTTTGAGTACTCACTTGCCTACCTGATGCATTTTTTTGATACACCCTTTGATTTCTTTATGGAACTTGGCAACTATTATGAACAAAAGGGGCTTTTATCATTAAGTTCCTCCCGGATGGGGAGATATGAAGCGCTCCTGGAATTCTTTGAAGCCCACATAAAGAAAAAGGCAGAATCAGAACCCGAAAAGGAAGTCCAAACACTAAAGCAGCTTATGGTACACGACCTGTACTGCAGGGAGAAATTAAAAAGCAGACCTGCCTTTGCAGAGCCCTGCGAGCAGTATAAGAAGCTTTATCAGGATTTTTACAGAGACAGGGAAAGGCTTGAGAAGTATTTTGAAAATGAGACCCTGGATGCCCAGGAGATAAAGGGCAGTCTTCACATTGAGCATTATCCCGTGAATATCTATCGCAGTGCGGAACTTGGAAGAACAGTATCCGAGGAGCAATTTATATTATACGATTACAAGCACCGTAATCCACTTAACAGACAGGCCAGACAGATACTACTGAATTGGAAAGGATGTGTTTATTAATATGGCAGCGAAAAGAATGACAAAGCAGGAGAAGGAGAGAGTAGACCAGATACTTTCCCTTCTGGATGAACATTATACAACGGAATACAAGTGCTATTTAGATCATGAAACTCCCTGGCAGCTTTTGTTTGCCACCATTCTAAGCGCCCAATGTACTGACGCGAGGGTCAATCTGGTTACGAAGGATTTATATAAGAAGTACCGGACGCTGGAGGATTTTGCGGCGGCAGACTTAAAAGAGCTGGAACAGGATATTCACAGCACAGGCTTTTACCATAATAAAGCAAAGAACATCATAGAATGTGCAAAGACGCTGGTAACAGAGTATGGAGGTGTTGTTCCCAGTGATATCGATGCTCTTACAAAGCTTGCGGGAGTAGGCAGAAAGACAGCCAATGTTATCAGAGGAAATGTATATCATGAGCCCAGCATCGTAGTGGATACCCATGTGAAGCGCATATCCGGGAAGCTTGGATTTACCAAGCAGGAAGACCCGGTCAAAATTGAATTCGAACTTATGAAGATATTGCCGAAAGACCATTGGATTTTATACAACCTCCAGATTATAGCCCATGGCAGAAGCATCTGTACTGCCAGAAGTCCCAAGTGCAGAGAATGCTTCCTTTTCAACCTTTGCAGATGGGAGGGAAAAAACGATGAGTAAAGAAGACAAAATAACCTCCTTCGTCTGCTTTGACATTGAAACTACCGGCCTTTCGCCGGAGGAGGACTACATAATTGAAATCGGTGCGGTCAAAGTAAGAGATGGCAGAATAACGGAATATTATAATGAACTGATTAAACCGCCGGTAGCATTGCCGGAAAAGATTATTCAGCTTACAGGTATTACAGAGGATATGCTGATAGGGGCTGAAAGCCAGTCAAAGGTCATACCCAGGTTTCTGGAATTTGCCGGAGATGATATCTTAATGGGACATAATATCATGTTTGACTACAGCTTTTTAAAGGTTGGCGCAGAGCGGCTTGGACTACCCTTTGAACGGCATGGAATTGATACTCTTAAAATCAGCAGAGGTACTTTAAGCGAGGGAGAAAGCAAGAGCCTTTCGAACCTTTGTGCACGTTATAAGGTAGTAAATCCCAGTGCCCACAGGGCTTTTCATGATGCCAAGGCCACCGCAGTGGTCTATGCCTATCTGTGCAATGAATTCTTTGCTGAGCACAGCGGACTGTTTATGCCGGCATCCTTAAATTATAAAGTGAAAAAAACGCAGCCTATTACTTCTAAACAAAAAAATTACTTGAATGATTTGTTAAAATATCATAAGATAGAGTATATAGCTCAGATAGACGAGTTAACAAGAAATGAAGCATCCAGACTGATTGATAAAATTATCCTGAACAAAGGCAGAATAAACGAACTGTTTTGAATAATACTATCATTAGAGAGTGAAAGGAAAGAAAACTATGAACTTTAACAGCAGTAAAGTCAAGAAAACCATTTCAACTATTATCGTAATTATATTGGTACTGGCAATGGTAGCACCTATGATTATTAACCTGGTATTTTAGTAACTTGATCTTTTGATACATAAAGTCTCTAAAATATAAAGAATAAAGACCATGAAAAAAATGCTGGCAGAGGAGGATAAGAGATGGTTAAAAGCAAAAATATGATAAGAATGGTGTTTTTAGTTTCATTATTCCTATTATGGGCTGGCAGCTTTACAAAGGTTTTTGCTGCAGATGAAAATGAAGTAGTTACAAAAGGAGTTTATATTGATTCCGTAGATATTGGCGGGATGACGAAAGAAGAAGCTGCAAAAGCTGTAGAAGATTATGTGGATACATTGAAGGGAAAAACAGTAACCGTTGATATTAAAGGTGAAAAAGAGCAGATAACTGCGGGAGATTTGGGATTTTCCTATAAGGAGAACAATTATATTGAACAAGCCATGGAAATCGGCAAATCCGGAAATCTGATAGAGCAGTACAAAGAATTAAAGGATATCCAGGAAAATAAACTCACATATAAGCTGGAGTTTTCCATAGATGAGGCTAAGTTAAAGAATTTCGCCAAAAAGGAGCTTTCCAGCCACAATGTGAAGGCGGTGAATGCAACTGTAACCAGAAAAAACGATGAGTTTGTTTATACGGATGAAACGGTAGGGCAGAAGGTTGATACAAAGTCTACTATGGCTGCGATTGAAGATGCTCTTTTGAAGGACTGGACAGGGGATGATATCAGCATTACAGCCAATGTAAATGAGCTCGCTCCCAAATACACAAGGGAGATGGTTGAAAAGTGTGATACGGTCCTTGGAAGTTTTCAGACAACTTATGCCACATCCTCAGAGGACAGGGCAGCTAATCTTGCAAATGGTGCAAAACTTATAAACAATACAGTATTATATCCGGGAGAAGTTTTTTCGGCTTATGAGAAACTGGCGCCTTTCACTACGGCAAATGGATATTATCAGGCCGGTGCTTATTCAAACGGCAAGCTGGTGGATTCCATCGGAGGTGGTGCCTGCCAGGTAACAACTACTCTCTATAACGCAGTATTATATTCAGAGCTTGAGGTTGTAGAACGCTCCTCTCACTCTATGACCATAAGTTATGTGGATTTATCCAGAGATGCTGCTATCGCAGGAACCTGGAAGAATTTAAGATTTAAGAACAATACGGATGCTCCCATTGTAATTGAAGCTTCCACCTATGGAAGAACGATTAACTTTAAAATCTGGGGCCATGAAACCAGAGATACCAAGGATAGGACAATAAAATTTGAAACGGTTGTTTTAAGTCAGAAGCAGCCGGGAGCCGATGTAGTAACGAAGGACCCGAATCAGCCTACCACTTATGAATATACCACACAGTCAGCCCATATCGGATATACGGCAGCACTTTATAAAATAGTATATGAAAACGGTAAAGAAGTAAGCCGTACCAAAATAAATTCAAGTGTCTATAATCCGTCTCCCAGATACGTAACTGTCGGTACCAAGAAAGTAGAAGAACCGGATAAAAATGCCGGAGGCGATAAAAAAGATGATGGAAAGACCGATACTTCTTCCGGGGAAGTAGAAGAAGTACCTACCTGGTCCGGAGATAGTAATGACGGTACTGCCAATGACAATACAGGAAGCGGTTCGGAAGACAATAGCGATAGTACCCAGGAGGATGGTTCAGGCTTTTAGTGAGTTCTAAACCTGTGTGGGTTGCTGCATAACAGAAACTTGTTGTGCAACAACCCCTTTTCGCAATCAAGAGACAAAATATATCGTCAGGAAAGAGGCTGCTATGCAGATTGGAAAGGTATCGGAACCGATATTAAAGCGTTCTGTGTTAAAACAATTAAATCATAGAAGAGATGAAGTGCTTTTGGGTCCGGGTATTGGCATAGACTGTTGTGTGGCCGGTATAAAGGAAGAGGAGGCTCTTTTGCTCACCTCCAATCCTGTAACCTATTATAAGGATTTACCTGCAATGATTGCTGTACATAGTGCTGCCAGTGATATTACGGCAGCGGGAGGTGAAATGATAGGGATTCTCCTTAACATTCTGCTGCCCGAAGGGTCACCGGAATCTTTATTGCAGAATATGATAAAGGAAACAGAATTGCTCTGTGAACTCTACCATGCTGAAATTATGGGGGGACACAGCGAGATTACTGCCTGCGTAAATCAGCCCGTTATAACGGTTACCGGAGTGGGTAAGATACGCCGCAGCAGGGTTACCGCATCCGCGGGCGTCCTGCCCGGAGATGAGATTGTAATGACAAAGTGGGCAGGGCTGTTAGGCACTGCGATCCTTGCCAAAACACATATACAGGAACTTACAACCAGGTATAATCGGGATTTTATCCAAAATGCCGTTGATTTTTTGGAGTATTTACCCACAGACAGGGAAGCTATTTTTTCTGAAAAATCAGAAGTAAAACTTATGCACAATGCATCCGGCGGGGGAATTTTCGGCTGCCTTTGGGAACTGGGCGTAAGGACAGGGTTAGGATTAACAGCAGATTTAAACAAGATTCCAATCAAACAGGAAACCATAGAAATCTGTGAATTCTTTGATATCAACCCATACCAGCTCCAAGCCGGCGGTTCTCTGTTACTGGTTACCGGGAAAGGAAATGAACTGGCAGAGATGCTATGTGACAACGGTATACCGGCTGCTGTCATCGGAAGATTTACACAGGAGCTGGGCAGAACAATACGGAATCAGGAGGAAAAACGATATTTGGAACCCCCAAAGAGTGATGAACTTTACCGAATTAAAACTGTAAAATAATAAATCGGGAAATATAGGAGAGGACGGGCGAACTTATGTTAAAAGAAAAAATATTACAAGCGATAGATAAAAACAGCAAACTGACACCAAAGGATCTGGCGGCTATGCTGAATTCCACGGAGGAAGAAGTCGGCACTGCCATAAAGGAATTGGAAGAACAGTCTATTATCTGCGGTTATCCTACCTTAATTAATTGGGACAATACAGAGAGCGAGAAAGTAACAGCCTTAATTGAGGTAAAGGTGACACCTCAAAGAGGCCAGGGCTTTGATAAAATTGCTGAAAGAATCTACAAATTTGATGAAGTGGAATCTGTTTATCTCATGTCCGGAGGCTTTGATCTTACGGTAATCATTGAAGGAAAGAGTATGAGAGAGGTTGCTAATTTCGTATCCAGCAAGCTGGCACCTATGGAAGCGGTCCTAAGTACTGCCACTCATTTTGTTCTGAAGAAGTATAAGGAACATGGACTTCCCCTTGTTCATGAAACAAAGGATGAAAGGATGCTGATTACACCGTGAGAGACCCATTATCAAAGAAAGTTGTGACCATAGAGCCTTCGGGCATACGAAAGTATTTTGATATTGTCAGTGAAATGAAGGATGCCATATCCCTTGGTGTAGGAGAGCCTGATTTTGATACTCCCTGGCACATCCGAGAAGAAGGTATCTATTCTCTTGAGAAGGGTAAGACCTTCTATACCTCCAATTCCGGTTTAAAGGAACTGAAAATGGAAATCTGCCGTTACTTAAGCCGCAGATTTGATCTTTATTACGATTATGAGCGCGAAACTGTAGTAACAGTAGGAGGCAGCGAAGCTATCGATATTGCCTTAAGGGCAATGTTAGATCCGGAAGATGAGGTATTAGTTCCCCAGCCAAGCTATGTATCCTATGTACCCTGTGTGGTTTTAGCAGGCGGTAAGCCGGTTATTATCGAGCTGCAGGAAAAGGACGAATTTAAGCTTACAAAGGAGAGTCTGTTACAAACGATAACAGACAAAACAAAAGTGCTGGTGTTACCCTTTCCCAACAACCCTACCGGCTCCGTTATGACAAGGGAAGACCTGGAGGAGATTGTCCCGATAATCATTGAGAAGGATCTCCTTGTTATATCCGATGAAATCTACTCAGAACTTACTTACGGCAGCAAGCATGTATCCATTGCAGAGTTTCCCGGTATGAAAGAAAGGACCATCGTAATTAACGGTTTCTCGAAGTCTTATGCCATGACGGGCTGGAGACTTGGCTACGCTGTGGGTCCGGCAGTCATTATTGAGCAGATGATAAAAATCCATCAATTTGCAATTATGTGTGCTCCGACTGCCAGTCAGTATGCGGCGGTAGAGGCCCTTAAGAACGGGGATGGCGATGTGGAAGTAATGAGAGAGGCATATGACCAGAGAAGGAATTACCTGGTGAAGACATTTAATGAAATCGGCCTTACCTGTTTTGAGCCATATGGGGCTTTTTATGTCTTTCCCAGTATTAAGAGCCTTGGCATGACCTCCGATGAGTTTGCCACAAAACTGTTATTGGAAGAAAAGGTAGCGGTGGTTCCGGGTACGGCCTTTGGCGGCTGCGGAGAAGGTTTTCTTCGTATCTCCTATGCTTACTCTATTGACAATCTGAAGCTTGCCATGGAGAGAATTGAGCGGTTTGTAAAGAATCACTGCAGATAAGAAAAGAGGATTTAAGTTATGAATATTGTATTACTGGAACCGGAAATCCCCGCAAATACGGGAAATATCGGACGTACCTGTGTAGCAGCGGGAGCAAGGCTCCATCTGATAAAGCCCCTTGGCTTCTCCCTGGATGAAAAGGAGATAAAGAGGGCAGGACTTGATTACTGGAAGGACCTTGATGTGACCATATATGAGAACTATGAGGACTTTCTTTCAAAGAACCCCGGAGCCAAGGTTTATATGGCTACGACAAAGGCCTTAAAGGTATATACGGAAGCCGCCTATGAGCCGGACTGTTACATTATGTTTGGCAAGGAGAGCGCCGGTATACCGGAAGAAATTCTCTTAGACAATAAAGAGAATTCTATCCGGATTCCCATGATGGGAGA
>JAEXGM010000024.1 GCA_023450835.1 Bacillota bacterium
TGTTTTTTCAACCTAATCCTCTGCCAGTTCCAATCGCAGCTTTTTTAGGGTAGAGTAGAGCTTTGTCTTAACAGTGTTTTCATTTTCACCGAGTATCCGTGCAATTTCACTTAATTTCATGTCTTCAAAGTAGCGGAGGATGATAATAGTACGGTTTTTGGGGGGAAGCTTCTCCAGTGCCTTGTGTAAATCCACATCTTCATAGGATTCACTGTTTTCACTGCTTATATCTTCCCACTGTTCTTCGTCCAGATAAGTATATTTTTTATTTTTTCTTAAAGAATCCAAAGCAGTATTTATCACAATGCGGTAAAACCAGGATTTTAAGCTGTCAGTATCTTTTAAGTCTTTTCTCGAAGAAAAGGCTTTGACGATTGCTTCCTGTATCACATCCAGTGCATCATCCCTGCTTCTTACATAGCTAAAAGCCAGCCGGTAATAGCTTTCCTTGTTTTCAAGGATTAACTTGGACATTTCATCATAAGTAATCTGGTGTCCCATATCCATCCCCCTTAAGGTACCAATTTTGAAGTTACGTAACATGCATGTGTTAGCTTCTATATATAAGACGCAGAAATCTGCGAAAAAGTTTTAAGGAAATAAAAATATTTTGAATTTATATTAAAATATTATACAACAGGATTTGATATCGGATATAATAAAATAAACCGGTCAGGTAAATGAGCCAAATAGTTTCATTTTTATATTGATTACATTAGCTGAACTTATCAAAACTTTAACATATATTAATTTAATTTATAAAAGAAGCTGTGTTATAATGCTATCAGAAACTAACAGGATGCACTCGTAGGGAAAGGAAGAATATGAGCAGCGTAAGAAGAATTTATGTGGAGAAAAAACTGCCCTATGCCGTAAGAGCACAGGAATTAATGGAAGAAATAAAGAATTATCTTGCAATAGATACACTGGAACAGGTTCGGGTCCTGATACGCTATGATCTGGAAAACATCAGCGAGGAAACTGCCGCAAAGGCATTGGGTACCGTATTTTCAGAGCCACCCGTGGATGTTCTCTATCAGGAGGGCTTCCCCCAGGAGGAAAGGGATTATGTATTTTCCGTAGAATATCTTCCGGGGCAATTTGACCAAAGAGCGGATTCGGCCGTTCAATGCGTAAAACTTCTCTCTTCCAAGGAAGAGCCTGTTATAAGCTGTGCCACTACCTATGTTCTTACCGGAGAGCTGACAGAGGAAGAATTCCAGAGAATTAAGACTTATTGTATCAATCCGGTGGATTCCAGGGAGGCAAAGGAGAATAAGCCGGATACTCTGGAGACAAGCTATGCGGAACCTGAGGATGTGCGGGTCCTTACAGGTTTTATCGGTATGCCGGAAGAAGAGTTGAAAGCTTTGTATGATTCCCTGAACCTGGCTATGACCTACAAGGATTTTCTTCATGTACAAATACATTTTGCAGAAGAAGAAAGACGGGAGCCTTCACTGACAGAAATTAGGGTCCTTGATACCTATTGGTCAGATCATTGCCGTCATACCACCTTTCTTACAGAGCTTACCGATGTCAGAATAGAAGACGGTTTCTTTAAAAAGCCCATCGAAGATTCTTTTAACAGATATCTGAAGGATTATAAAGAATTATATAAGGACCGTAACGATAAATATATGTCCTTAATGGATGTTGCCCTTATGGCGATGAAGAAATTAAAGAGCCAGGGAAAATTGCAGGAGATGGAAGAGAGCGAAGAAATCAATGCCTGCTCCATTATCGTGCCGGTAGAAATAGAAGGAAAGACGGAAGAGTGGCTGGTATTCTTTAAAAATGAGACCCACAACCACCCTACAGAGATAGAGCCCTTCGGAGGCGCAGCTACCTGTCTTGGAGGAGCCATCAGAGATCCCTTGTCAGGAAGAGGCTATGTATACCAGGCAATGAGAGTGACCGGTGCGGCAGATCCGAGAGCTGCTATTAAAGATACCCTTAAGGGCAAGCTTTCCCAGAGAAAGATTGTAACCGGTGCGGCAAGCGGGTACAGTTCTTATGGTAATCAGATAGGCCTTGCAACCGGTCTGGTGGATGAAATCTATCATCCGGGCTTCGTTGCCAAAAGAATGGAAATCGGTGCGGTTATGGGTGCGGCGCCCAGAAAGAATGTTGTCCGTGAATCCTCAGAGCCCGGAGATAAGATTATCCTCCTTGGCGGCAGAACCGGAAGAGACGGCTGCGGCGGTGCCACGGGTTCCTCCAAGGCTCATACGGCTTCTTCTATTGAAACCTGCGGAGCGGAAGTGCAAAAAGGGAATGCGCCGACAGAAAGAAAGCTGCAGAGACTTTTCCGAAGGGAAGAGGTCAGCAGGCTGATTAAGAAGTGTAATGATTTTGGCGCCGGCGGTGTCTCTGTTGCTATCGGTGAGCTGGCTGACGGGCTTTTTATTGATCTTGACAAGGTACCAAAGAAATATGCGGGGCTGGACGGAACGGAACTTGCTATCTCGGAGTCTCAGGAGAGAATGGCAATAGTGGTAGATGCAAAAGATGTGGAAGCTCTTTTGGCCTTTGCAAGAGAAGAGAATCTGGAGGCTACTCTGGTGGCGGAAGTAACAAAGGAGCCCAGACTTGTTATGGTATGGAGGGGAAAAGAGATTGTGAATATCTCCAGAGCTTTCTTAAATACCAACGGAGCACATCAGGAAACAGCCGTTGTCGTAACTCCTCCTGTGAAAGAAAACGATTATTTCAAAGCAGGCATCAGCTTCTATGCAGAAGGCACTGAGGATAAGGAGCAGAGAGAGCGCGGGCTTTCTGTTAAGGAAAAGTGGTTGAAGGTCCTTAGTGACCTTAACAGCTGTTCAAAAAAAGGGTTGGTGGAAATGTTCGACAGCTCTATCGGTGCATCAACAGTTACTATGCCTTACGGTGGAAAATACCAGATGACACCTGCCCAGACCATGGCGGCTAAGCTTCCTTCCCTCAAGGGAGACTGTGACACGGTAACCCTTATGAGCTATGGTTTTGACCCGTACCTTTCCAGTTGGAGCCCTTATCATGGGGCTGTATATGCTATTATTTCCTCCGTTGCCAAAGTAGTTGCTTCCGGAGGAGACTATAAATCTATTTATTTTACCTTCCAGGAATATTTTAAAAGACTGGGAGAAGACCCCGGAAACTGGGGTGAACCCCTGGCAGCATTACTGGGAGCCTATGAAGCACAGATTCAGTTAGGTCTGGCTTCTATCGGCGGCAAGGACAGTATGTCCGGTACTTTCCAGGACATTCATGTGCCTCCTACACTTGTGTCCTTTGCCGTGGCAGTCTCGAAAGTTCCCCGGATAATAACAGGGGAATTAAAAGAGGCCGGAAGCCTTCTGGTAGAAGTACAGGCAGAAAATAATGAATATGACTTACCGGATTATGATAAATTAAAGAGAAATTACGAGTTGTTATATGAGGTTATGAAAGAGGGCATGGTGCTTTCAGCATACGCTCCCGGCGCTTTTGGTATTGCGGAAGCGGTAAGCAAGATGGCTTTTGGGAATTTTTTTGGAGTTGCATTTGAAGACAGCCTTACGGAAGAGGAACTTTTTGCACCGGCTTACGGAGCGGTTATACTGGAAGTAAAGGCAGAACACCTTGAGAGGCTGTTGCAGAAAGGTCTGCCGATACGTTTAGTCGGAGAGGTTACGCAGGAAAAAGTACTTTTATACAAAGATACGGCCATTAACCTTGCAGAAGCGCAAAAGAGCTGGGAAACAGCTTTGGAAAAGGTATATCCTACCTCCTCCGGTGTAAAGGAAGAGGCCATCAACACCGATATTTATCATGCATCTGAAGAGAAAAAAGTGTACATTAGCAAGGAACTGAATAAAAAGCCCAAGGTGTTTATACCGGTCTTTCCGGGAACCAATTGCGAATATGATTCGGCTATGGCATTTGAATCGGCAGGCGCTATCGCTGAAACAGTTGTTTTTAATAATCTTTCTCCTGAGAATATTGATGAATCAGTTGAGCGCTTTGTAAAAGGTATCAGACAAGCACAGATTCTGATGTTTCCCGGCGGTTTTTCCGCAGGCGATGAACCTGATGGTTCCGGCAAATTCATTGCCACTGCATTCCGCAATGAAAGAATAAAAGAGGCTGTAAATGAACTCTTAAAACAGAGAGATGGCCTTGCCCTTGGAATCTGCAATGGTTTTCAGGCATTGATTAAGCTGGGGCTGGTGCCTTATGGGGAAATCACTCCTCAGAAAGCAGATTCACCCACCCTGACTACCAATCATATCGGACGTCATGTCTCCAAATATGTATACACCAAGGTCGTTTCCAATCAGTCCCCCTGGCTTAGTAAGGCGGAATTAGGCGGCATCTATGCAATTCCTACCTCCCACGGGGAAGGAAGATTCGCAGCGGACAAAGAGTGGATTGACAGACTCTTTGCGGCAGGACAGGTAGCGACCCAGTATGTGGACTTTGAGGGGAATCCTACTATGAAGGAAGAGTTTAATCCCAATGGTTCCTATTATGCCATTGAAGGAATTACAAGTCCTGACGGCAGAGTATTTGGAAAGATGACCCACTCTGAGCGTAAAGGAAGAGGAGTTGCGGTCAATATAACCGGCAACCGTGACCAGTACATTTTTGAATCCGGCGTAGAGTACTTTAGATAGAAATTCACTGTGATTTTTTAACTGCTCCCTGGCGGCTTTAAAGGAAAAGCTGCCGAGGAGCAGTTCTGTTAATGATATATTTTTTCTTATTAATTTGTATGTAAGATAATTGAATACTACATATATTTCTGCTATAGTTAATGGTGCAGAAAGTACGAATGAAAAAGTAAGTTGAGGTCAGAAATATATGTTATATGTACTATCATTTCTATCATTAGCAGCAGGAATTATCTATCTTGTTGTGGGAGTAACAACTTATACGCTGAATAAGAAATCGACAATAGGAAAGGCCTTTCTGGTGCTGACGTCATCCTTGGCTTTATGGGCTTTTTGTTATTCACAGGCTTATGTTGCTGAGAATATTTATGTATTTTCTTTTTGGAATAAGTTATCTGCTTTTGGCTGGTGCTTGTTTCCGGCGCTTACACTATACATGGTTTTTGTAATAACGGAAGACTCATTTTTAGAAAGTACTCTAAAGTGTGCACTGCTTTTTGTCCCGGCCGCAATATTCTGCCTTGTAGATTTGTTCGCATTTCAGGCAGGGAAACCTTATCCTGTCCAGTTATATAAGCTTTTTAATATAGCAAATCCAATTTATAATTATACATATACACTTTATGCAATGCTCAGGCTTTTAGTATGGAAACATAATACTACACATAGAGTTGTAAAGAAGCAAGTGTGTATCATCCTGACTACCGCTGTCTGTACCTATCTGCTGGCCGCAATAGGGGAGCTTGTGATGCCGCGTTTCTTTCCTTCTTTTATTAATTGTACTCATTTATATGGAGTAATTATGATTCTTGGTATATATCGTGCAATCAGAAAGTATAATTTTCTGCTTACCCCAAATGAGCTGATTGTTGAGGAACTATTTGAAGAAACGATGGATTTTGAATTTCTGGTTGATTTAAACGGAATGATTACGAGAGTCAACAGACAGGTATTAAAGACACTGGGCTATGGGCTGAAAGATTTTATGAGCGTTACGTTTGCGGAATTATTAAGCGGTGATAACGGCATAAGATTTAATGAGTGGATAAGTGAAAAGAATATTGATACGACATACAGTAATAATGTCAGGATACGAACCAAGTCAGGAGAAAAAATTCCTGTAAATATGGTAATTGTGCCTATTCGAAATTCCCGAAATGACCTGATACTCGGATATCTTATAATTGCTCAGGATATCAGAGCGATGGAAGAGTTAAAGAAGGAAATGCTGAGCCATCAGGAGACTATGGTAAAGCTTAGAGAAAGTGAGGAGCTCTTTCGCACACTGACAGAGACTATTCCATACGGAATAATCTGTACCAGAAAGGCTGAAAAAACTATTTTTTATGCCAATAGGAATGCAGAATTTCTTTTTAAATATGAACATAATAGCTGGAAAGACAGGAATGTAGAAGACTTTTATCAAAACATGAGATTCCGTGAGGAGCTTGTGCAGCTAATTCAGAGAGAAGGCAGAGCAATAAATCAGGTCGGGATGATGAAGAGTGCCGATGGTGATGGTGAATTTCTTGCCATGATATCTATGGCACCTGCAACTTATAAAGGAGAAGAGGTTATCTTTTCCTGTGTAACAGATATAACCGAACAGGAGCGCCTGAAAAAGGATGCGGTAAAATCCGAAGAAATGTTAAATAAACTGATGGATTCCATTCCTGATCCGGTGATGGTAACAGACATTGACGGCCGTATTACATATTTTAGTAAAAATGTAGAAAGATTCCTGGGATACAGTGCCGCAGGAGAATATTTCCCTAAAAACATACTGGACTTCTTAGAGGAAGGAAAAGGAAGGGATGATAAGAGCAAACTTACGAGGTTTCTGCATAATGACGTTCATACGATACAGACTACCTATCGTAAGAAGGGCGGAAAGATAAGGATTGCAGAAGTGAAAGCCTCTGCCTTAAGGGATGAGGAAAAGCAGGCTTTTGGATATGTCTTTGTAGCAAGAGATGTTACGGAATACATGAGGAAGGAAGAAAAGCTGGCCAAAAGAAGGGCTGAGATGGAGAAAATGAATGAACAGCTGTTAAAGAGCAACGAAGTGTTCAAACAAAAGGCCGAAAAGGACAGTCTCACCAATCTGTACAATCATGAATATATCCTGGCATTGTTAAGGAAAGAAGTACAGCAACAGCATCATGAGCCCAAAGGGCTGGCGGTCATGATGCTGGATATCGATTATTTTAAACGAGTAAATGATACTTACGGACATCAGGCCGGTGATAAGGTATTAATAAAAGTAGCAGGGATAATTCAGGGCTGCATCGGGGAAGAAAACTATGCAGGACGTTACG
Organism: Bacillota bacterium; assembly: GCA_023450835.1. Taxonomy (GTDB): domain Bacteria; phylum Bacillota; class Clostridia; order Lachnospirales; family Lachnospiraceae; genus Anaerocolumna. The sequence continues at coordinate 6,956 of JAEXGM010000024.1, forward strand.
GCGGTGAGGAATTCCTTGTTATATTAAGAAGAGAACAGACGGAAGAATCGGCATTTGCTGTTGCAGCAATGGTTAAGGATAACATAAGTAAATGTGTATTTGAAAATAATGAACTTCATGTTACAATTAGTATCGGTGTTACGCTCTTTCAAGGAGAGAGCGCTCATGAACTTTTAAAAAGGGCTGATAAGCTGCTGTATCAGGCAAAATGTAATGGCCGGAACAGAATCGAAAGGAGCATTAAAAATGACGATTAACAGAAGTAAAGTCGTAATAGTCGGAGCCGGTATGGTGGGTTCCTCCACAGCGTTTAGCCTTATTACTCAGGGTGTATGCGATGAAGTAATGATTATAGATATCAACAGAGATAAGGCCAGAGGAGAGGTAATGGATCTGTGCCATTGTGTAGAATATTTAAACCGCAATGTCAAAGTGACACAGGGAAGCTATGAGGACTGTGGAGATGCAGATATTGTGGTGATTACCGCCGGTGCTCCGCCAAAGACAGGGCAGTCAAGACTTGATACCCTTGAATTATCCATCGGAATTGCGAAATCCATTGTAACTCCTATTATGGAAGCCGGATTCAGCGGACATTTTATTGTTGTCAGTAACCCGGTAGATATTGTTGCACATTATATCTATAAGATATCGGGACTTCCCAAGAATCAGGTTATCGGCACCGGTACGGCAATGGATTCTGCCAGGTTAAAGCATTTTATCGGTGATATCTTCAATGTGGACCCCAGAAGTGTTCAAGGTTATACCATGGGAGAGCATGGAGACAGCCAGATGTGTCCCTGGTCCCATGTAACAGTGGGCGGAAAGAGAATTACGGATATTCTTGAAGACAATAAGGAATACGCAAATGTTGATCTGGATGAAATTGTTCAAAGAGTGACCCGTGTAGGTTTTGATATCCTGAATATTAAGGGAACTACCTGCTACGGTATTGCGACTACTGCCGCAGGCCTGATTAAAGCTATTTTAAACGATGAAAATAAGATAATTCCTGTATCCACCTTGTTAGAAGGGGAATTCGGCGAAAGTGATGTGTTCTGCGGAGTTCCGGCTATTTTAAACAGAAGCGGAGTTAAGGATGTGGTAGAGGTGCATTTAACGGAAGCAGAGCTTGCAAAGTTTAAGCATTCTGTCAGCGTTATCAGAGAATATACCAGTAAGGTTTTATAATATATCCTGAATATTGGAAGCAGCCTGTTCTCCTTGCGTATGCCATGACGGCTCCGCAAAGGAAAACAGGCTGCTTCTTTTCTTTTATTTTTTACCGGTTTTCAGCCCGTTTTGAAGACGCCTTTCATAGAGAGCAGCTTTTTTGGCGGTATATCTGGCTTCCTTTTCAAGCTTTTGATAGGACTGATAGCGGGAAAGGGAGAGAGTGCCGTCGGAAAGTGCCTTTTTTACAGCACAGCCGGGCTCTGTTTTATGATGGCAGTCATGAAAGCGGCAGGAAGAAATCAGCTCTTCAATGTCTGAAAATACTTCACTGACACCTTCATCTGCGGACCAAATGCCAAGTTCCCGCATACCGGGGGTATCAATAATAAGTGCACCGCTCTCTAAGGCAAATAGCTGGCGGTAAGTTGTAGTATGATGCCCTTTGCTGTCATCCTCTCTGATATCCTTCACCTTCATTAGTTCTTTCCCCGCAAGGGCATTGACCAGAGAAGATTTTCCGATACCGGAAGACCCCATAAAAACCAGAGTCTTACCTGAAATCAGATAACGGTCCAGTGCATCCAATCCCAAGCCGGTATAGCAGCTGATGGCATGAACGGCAACGCCGGGGGCTATTTCTTCCACGCAGCTTAGCTTTTCTTCATAATCGGTGCAAAGGTCAGCTTTCGTCAGAATAATAACCGGAGTACCGCCGCTTTGCCAGGCAGCAGTGAGATATCTCTCCAGGCGTCTGAGATTGAAGTCATGATTCAGGGAAGTCATAACAAATACATAGTCGAAATTGGAAGCCACCATCTGTGCGCTGGCACCGGATATTTTAGCGGGAAGAGAGGGATTGGCTCTTGAAAAAGCAGAATACCTTTCTAAGACCCGGTAAATAATGTCCTCGCCCTGGCTGTTAGCCTTGATTAAAACAAAATCGCCTACGGCAGGGTAAGTCTTAAGTTCATTGTCCTGATAGAATACGGAACCTTTTAATTTGCCGTTGTTTTCACCGCAGACAGAAATAAGTTTATAGGTTTCTTTTTGAATGGAAATAATTCTTGCAGGGATTAATCCCAGTTCTTTTTCTTTATCGGTTATCTGCCTTTCGAAAAAGTCAGTATACCCGTAACTTTCTAATGTGATCATTTGATCTCCTTTCGAACATATCAAACCAAAAATCTGATATTGTAAAATAATGATTGAGTATATACAGCCGGAATAATCCTTATAGGGCTGCGCTCTGATGGGAGCCGGAAAAAGGTATCAGATGAACTTAGATGGTGTGAAGACTGTCGGAGAAACCTGGCTTTGCCGGTTATGTGTTCGGCTTCATCGGATTGTATGAGCCGGCTTAGCCGGATATTGCGGTTCAGCCAGCCGGAGAGTATGTTCCGGCTTTGTTTGGACCGCGGGCATAAAAAAAACACGCCGTCTGCGTGCTGGTTTTTAATCATCTCACAAAAGGATAAAAGTGCAGAGAAGTTCTCTCAAGTCATTTCTCTGCCTATATACAGTTTTCTCTTCAAACACCATAAAGTTCAGTTTCATGATAGAACGTCTCCTTTCTTTCAAGTGGAATGTGATATGCTAAGTTTATTGACGAAATCAGTATACTTTAAAGAATAACTTCTGTAAAGGGAGAGAATGGTTTAACTGGTTTTTGCCTGTGAAAACAGTATTAAGTTGATTTTTCCAATAATGGTAATTTAGTATTGATTCTAACAAAATCAGAGCTTATACTTAGTATTACGGTGCTTATCGATTATTTATCTTCGTATTGATAAGATGATTCAAAAGAAAAAGGGGGAATTCAGCAGTGTCTTTAATAGTTTTCATTGTTTTTGCTGCCTTTGTTACAGGAGCTGTGTTATTACAAATTTATCTTTCAAAAAAGGATAATAAGTGGCTTGGACTAATACTTCCGGCAGTGTTCTTTATTATATCTTTCGTTGGCATTTATAACACCAGCCATATGTCCGGGGAAGCGTCAACGGAGATGCTTATTATTGCGATAGTAATGGGATATTCTTTGTTTAATATTCCTACCGGCATATTACTTCTTATATATACCAAATACAGAGATAAAAGGAGATAAACGGTAGTTCCAATTAAATTAAAGTATTGAATTTAGTATAAATGGGGAAAGAATATTTGTAAATTAAAAAACTAGGAAGCCCTGTCACTTTCCTGTAATACATAGAGGGAAAGTGACAGGGCTTAATTTTTAAGTTCTTTAATATGCTCCTTGTGCTTGAATCTCTTGCTGGTAAGTTTCCGTATCATCAGTCTGTTTATTTAAGAAATCATACTGAGAGATAAAGAGTTTATGATAATAGCCTCCCAATTCCATTAACACATCGTGATTACCCATCTCAAGAATCTTACCGCTGTCCACATACAGGATGCAGTCGGAATTCTTAATGGTAGAGAGACGGTGGGCAATGATAAAAGAAGTTCTTCCCTTCAGAAGCCTTTGAAGACCTTCCTGAAGGAGGATTTCAGTTTCTGTATCAATACTGGAAGTAGCTTCATCCAGTATTAATATCTTAGGATCGGCAAGGAGGGCTCTGGCGAAGGAGATAAGCTGGCGCTGTCCGGCAGAGAGACGGCTGCCTCGTTCATTTACCTCAGTGTCATAGCCTTTCTCCAGACCCATGATAAAATCGTGGGCACAAACGGTCTTTGCAGCTTCAATTACCTGCTCGTTGGTGGCTTCCATATTGCCATAACGGATATTATCCATGATAGTTCCGGAGAAGATGAAACTGTCCTGTAACATAACACCCATTTGCTTGCGCAGAGATTTAATTGTAACACCATTAATATCAATACCATCAATTAAAATCTGCCCGGAATCCAGGTTATAGAAACGGCTGATAAGATTAATAATTGTAGTTTTACCGGCACCGGTAGGCCCTACAATAGCAAAGGATTCTCCCTGGTGTGCAGTAAAGTTGATTCTATTCAGAATGGGAATACCCTCTTCATAACTGAATACTACATCTTTAAATTCTACGGTACCCTTAATTGGAGGCATCTCCACAGCACCTTCCTTATCCTTTACAAGTACTGGTTCATCAATGGTTTCAAAGATTCTCTCCAGATAGGAGATAGCGGTAAGCAGGGAATTATAAAAGCTTGCCAGGGTGTTAACGGGAGCCCAGAACCTTCCGATGTAACCGGTAAAAGCTATTAACACACCGACTGTTATACCCTTTGCTCCGCCCGCAATCCAGCTAACTCCCAGTATATAAATCGCTGCGGTAGTAACCATAGAAATATTATCGATAGCAGGCCACAGAAGGAAATTGTATTTTACGGCCTTCATCCAGGCATCACTGTATTTACCGCTCAAGCTGTTGAATATCTTAATATTTTCCTCTTCCCTTACAAAGCTCTGGGTCACGCGGATACCGTTAATACTTTCAGCAATATAAGCATTGAGATTGGAAGACTTATTGCTGGATATCTGCCAGGCAACCCGCTGTTTTGTCTTGATAAAGAAAATAACTGCCATTAATACCGGAAGTCCGAGAAGGCATACGAAGGTTAAGCGGATATTAATGGAGAGCATAAATATTACAATGAATATCAAACTGAACAAATCCGTAATAGTATTGATAATACCGTTGGAGAGTAAGTCGCTTAAGCTGTTTACGTAGTTTACTACCCTTACCTGAATCTTTCCGTGAGGACGGTCGTCATAGTAGGAAAAGGGAAGCTCCTGCAGATGATTAAAGATGTCACTTCGTATCTGGTGGATGATACCCTGACCGAGATTGGTAGTAATGTGAATCTTTAAGCGCAGGATAACTACAATAATTAAATTTAACAGCATCAGAACTAAACTGATGGTAACAACGCCGCGGATATCTTTGTTTGGTATGTAATCGTCCATAATCTTCATCAGAATCCTGGGGGTAAACATACCAAGAGCACTGGATACTATCATGAGCAATATGGTAAAGTACATTTCCTTACGATGAGGTTTAATATAGGAATACAAACGTTTTAGCTGGTCAAAATTAAATTCGCTTTGGAGGGTTTCATCAATATCATATTTATTACGTGCCATTAGCAGACCACCTCCTTTAAGTCTCCGTTAATATATTGGTCAAATTCTCCGTACTGATGGTTGAATACGGTGTAATAGTAACCTTGTTTCCTGGTCAGGGATTCGTGATTTCCTGACTCAATAATTCTGCCGTTATCCAGAACCAGTATCAAATCTGCATCCTTAATAGAAGAGATACGGTGAGCGATAATAAATACTGTCTTATCGGAAAGGGAACCAAGCTGTTCCTGTATTTGGGTTTCTGTCTCCATATCCACTGCTGAGGTAGTATCATCAAGAATAACGATGGAAGGATTTTTCAGGAGAGCTCTGGCCAGGGAAATACGCTGTTTCTGGCCTCCGGAGAGTCCCATTCCCCGTTCGCCGACAATGGTATCATAGCCGTCCGGCATGGCAGTAATGAAGTCATGAGCATTGGCTAACTTGGCGGCTTCGATTACTTCCTCCAGGCTGCAGTTTGGATTACCATAAGCAATATTGCCTTCGATGGTATCGGAGAAAAGAAATACGTCCTGCATAGCCATGCCGATATTGCTTCTGAGCTGGTATAAGTCCATGTCCTTTAAATTCACACCGTCAATTTTGATTTCTCCATCCGTTACATCATAGAATCTGCATAGAAGATTCATAAGAGTGGATTTGCCGGAACCGGTGGCACCGATAATACCGACGGTCTGACCGGGCTTTACCCTAAAATTGATGTCCGTTAGGATGACATCATCCTCTGCACGGTAATTTACATGCTGAAATTCCAGATCGCCCTGAAAACGCTTGGTCTTTACTGCTTTTTCAGGAGTTTTAATGCCCGGTTCTTCTTTTACGGTTGCATATATCTTTTCAGCTGAGGTTACAAAACGCTGATAATCATTTGCCAGCCAGCCGGCCATTCTTAAGGGGTTATTTAACATCCAGAGATAACCGCTTACAGTAACCATCTTACCTAAGGTTATATATCCTTTGATTACCATAATACCGCCTGCCAGGTACAGGATGACCGTAAGAAAGTTGGCCAGGAATTCGAAGATGGGTACATACTTCTTCCAGATGGCAGCGGCTGATAGTTCAGAGTCACGATAAGCATCATTTTCACGGTTGAATTTTTCGATTTCATAATCTTCTTTGGCAAAGGCTTTAACAACACGGTTACCGCTGACATTTTCCTGTACGAAAGTATTTAGGCTGGAGAAACGCTGGCGGATATTGTGAAAGGCGGATTTGACAGAGGTCAGCTGTTTACGGGTTAACAGTGCGGTAATAGGAACAACGGCTATCATGCAAAGTGCAAGGCGAAAATCAACGGTAAAGATCATTACCAATGCAATGATAAACAAAAGGGCATTTTCATAAACGGAGTAAATAACAAATGCCACAAAATGCCTGATGGCATCCATATCACCGGTTTGTCTGGACATCAAATCACCGGTGCGGTTCTTGTTATAAAAGTTGAAATCTTCCTGTAAAAAACGGCGGTATACGTAATCGCGCATGCTATAGAGCATGTTTTGTGATGTGCTTTCAAAAATTACAAGGAAGCGGTATTTTATCAGGGAACGAAAAATGGTAGTACCGATTAGGAGAAGTACCAGGTTAGGTAGAATTCCCCGCTTGCCGCCCTTAATGACATCATCTACAATAATACCAGATATATATGGATTAACGATGGTCAAAAGGCAGGAGATGGTTACCAGGAACAAAGCTGTTATTAGCCTAAAACGGTATTTTTTCAGGAATGAAAAAACCCATTGCAATGCTGTCATAATATTTAGCCTCCACTCTTTTGCTGTGCAAGACAGCTTTTTGTTTTAAGATTCTGTTCCATTATAGTATTCACGCATGAAATTGAAATGTCATTTGTTATGGTAATCATGTCAGATATTATATAGGAAGAGAATACGACAAAATATGATTGGCTTAAAAATCAGCGGGGATAAATGACTTTTAAACAATATACGTTTTGTTACCGGATAGAAAAAAACCTGAAAAAAGGTTTTTTAATTTTCGGAAAGATGATATAATGAGGAGGATGCGATAGAAATAAACTACGAAACGAAAAAATTGTTGACATAGAGGAATTAGGGAAAGGAAATATGCAAAAAAAGGAGGGGTTCTATGTGCCAGCACCAATTTGATATAACCTATTGTGACCTAAATCCAGCAATATTGTTTGTCAGTAAGCAGAAGATGGTGAAAGAAGGGTCTTATCATGACCATGATTTTACCGAATTGACATATATATTATCCGGTAAGGCAAAATATTTGGTTGAAGGAATTGTATATGATGTGGAAGCCGGAGATGTTATTATGTGTAATCCCGGCGTAAAGCATCAGAATATCGTGGTGAATCCAAAAGAACCCACCGTGGAGTTTTTTGCGGGATTTACCGGTTTTCAGTTTAAGAACATGCCGCCGAACTCGGTGATATTTAAGGATGGGGGGCATATCCTCCACACAAAGACTGAAACCAAGCAGGATATCTCAAGGCACTGTTATGAGATGATATCAGAGAACGAAAGCTGTAAAGCCGGAAAGTATTTTATGTTAAAGGCCCATATGATACAGATACTGCTCTTTATTATGAGAGATATCACAGATATGGAGATCAGCCAGAAGGGCTGTAATTTCGAGTCCTATAATAAGAGCTATGCGGTTAAAAAAATCATCAATTATCTGAATGAAAACTACGATAGTAAAATATCACTGGATCAGATAGCGCATAATATGTACTTAAGCCCTGTTTATATCTCTAAGATATTTAAAGAAGAAACAGGGGAATCACCCATCAACTATCTGATAAAAATAAGGCTTGAAAAAGCCAGGGATATTCTGTTATCCTCTGAAGGAGAGAGCATCAAGAGCATAGCCAACAGAGTGGGTTATGAGGATGTCTACCACTTTAGCAAACTGTTTAAGAAATATTATGGAATATCTCCTCTGTACTATAAGAGATACGCCTTGCAAGAGGCCAAAGGTGAAACGGAAGAGATGAGTTACCCGAATTAGGGGCATAAAAGGGAGTCTGCCATGAATCTATATGAAGCAATATTTGTTAGGAAGTCTGTAAGAAAATACAGCATGGATAAAATAGACCAGAATGTAATTGACCATATCATGAATTTTGCTGACAGCATACCAATGCTCTTTGACGATATCAAAATAAGGCTTGAACTGGTGCAGCTGGCAGACCTAAAACATTTTCAACCGGGAATTCTGACTGTCAAGGCACCTTATTATCTGGTCCTATATTCGACGAAAGAGTCAGGTCATCTCATCAATGCGGGAAATATTATGGAACAGATAGTTCTTTATATTACTGCAAGAGGTCTTGGAACCTGCTATATTGGCAATCTGAATCTGAAGGATAAGGTCGTAGAAGAAAAAGAGTATGAACAGGTAATTGCCCTTGCCTTTGGAAAAGGGGACAATGAAGTATACAGACAGAGCGATAAAGCAAAGAGACTGCCGGTAAAGAGTATTGCAGTATTCAAAGAAGAAGCAGATAAGAATATTCGCTCCATTGTATCAGCCGCCAGACTGGCGCCTTCCGGTATGAATAGTCAGCCTTGGAGACTGGTGGTCTATAACAACCGTATCCATCTGTTCTCTAAAAAGACTATCTTTATTAAAAGTGTAATAAAAGAGACACGAATGATTGATATGGGTATTTGCCTGGCCCATCTGCTGATAGCGGCAGAAGAAATGTGGCTGGAAGGTAAGGCTGTGACCTTAAGTAATATCAGCAGCCAGAACTTTAAGAAAAATGACTATGTTATAAGTGTAAAGCTGTCTTAATTTAATATAATAAATATATTAAATAAAAAATTTGTTGAATTAGTATTGACATTAAGCTGGTTCTATGGTATACTACTGTATGTGTTCAAGGCGATAAAGTGAAGCAAGGGACACATACAATAGTATCAAATGCGCGAGTGGCTCAGTGGTGGAGTATCGCCTTGCCAAGGCGAGGGTCGCGGGTTCGAATCCCGTCTCGCGCTTACGAAATCCCTTGATTTTCAAGGGATTTTTTGTCGTATGGTTCGAATCCCGTCCCGCGATTATCTATTCCCTCAGAAACCTTGAGAATTCAAGGTTTCTGAGGGCTTTTCATTATGAAAGTGCATTTACAACCTGCTTTGATGTTTTCTGTTTTCTTAGGTTATTCGGTATGCAGCCGCAGGTGGAGGTATCATTGTAACCGAGATACCGGTGGATATCCTCGATTGGAACACCCTTTCTGTCCATTTCAGACACTACTGTTCTTCAAATATTATGAGCAGATTTCACTTCAATTCCTGCATATGTACGCGGAAATCAAATTACGGTGAGTAAGCGCTACTGGATTATGGCATAAGTTGTAAGTTTCAGAATGTAATGTTATAATATGTGATATTAGAGGATTTCTATTTTGGATGAGATGTGACAAAGAAAATATGAGGTGGCAAAGTTATGGCAAAGAAAGTTTTTATAACAGGGGCAAATAAAGGGATTGGCAAGCAAATTGCCTACGAAATGGGTAAAAATGGTTGGAGAGTATTAATAGGGGCACGGGATGAAAGCCGTGGACTTGCAACTGTAGATGAACTCAATGAAGAAGGTATTGAGGCAAGCTATATAAATATAGATTTGCAGAATCAAGAGACCATTTTAGCAGCGGTAAATATAATTAAATCACAGCATTCTGACCTTGCCATACTAATCAACAATGCGGCAATTCCCGGAGACATGAAAAAACCCGGCTACGAATTTACATTAGACGAATTGAGAGATGTTATGGAAACAAATGTTTTCGGACCGTTTGAACTTACAAAACAGTTGTTGCCTACGCTTGAAAATAATGGCGGACGTATCGTGAATATCACAATACCAATTGGTGCAGCGGATTTCTTTAATCCATTTTCCTACAAAGCGAGCAAGGCAGCACTCAACACTATGACACAAAGCCTTGGTCAGAACTTTAAGCAAGCTGGAAAATCACTTGAGATTTTTGCTATTATGCCCGGTGGAACGACAACAGATTTAAACGGTAACAGTACTGGTGCGCATATGAAGACTGCACGTGAAGCCGGTAAGCTAATCACAGACATAATTCTTGATGGAAAAAATCATAACGGCGAGATTATTAATCATAATGGTGCTGTTGCTAATTACAATTTTGGATTATTTTAAAGAAATTGTGTATTATTATAATTTATACAGCACTCATGTTTTAATAGTTGTAGAAGCTGGAGAAAAGCGAGCTCCCTTTGCCATAATTAAGCTTTAAATGAAATCCTTGTAAATAAATGTTGTAAATGAGCAAAAAAAATAGTAATATATTCAAGAAATACTTGGTAAATCTACATATAATTTACATTTAGATTATCCGAGGGTATTTACAAAAACTATTTACAGGGGGATTCTTATGGAGAACTATGATAATGTGAGTGAAATGGATAATGATAATTCGAAAAGGAGCAAAAAAAAGGTTATTTTATTGGGGATAATAGGTGTAGTTGCCCTGTTAATTATCATTATACTTTTTACTATAGTCATACCAAATTATAAACGTAATCAGGCAGCAAAAGAATCTTTAAATACGATTAATTCAGAAATAGATAATCAAAAATATGCTCAGGCATTCAATGACTTAAGCTCCTTTAAAACGGAATATGATTTTGGTAAGTATCCAAGTGAAGCGGATAAAAGTTTAAAAGTTCTTAATGAATTAGCTGACAAAGCAAAACAAGATGGATTAAAAATATTAAATAATGATAGTTCTGAATATTTTGAAGACACCTACAAATATTTTAAGGATTATACCGTAAATTATAGTTACGATAAAAAAATAGGACAAGTTAATGATTTACTCCAACTCATTGATGATTATAAGAAAAAGGCTGATGACTTAAGTGCTGCTAGTGATACTTTGAAATGGTTTGATTCTAATAAGAAACTCATTGGTTACATGGAAGGTTATATTAACGATGTAGATACCATACATAGAGTAGCAGACGATTGTATAAATAACAAAAAATACAATTTATCTGATACTTTATACAAGGATTGGGACAGCAATTCGGAATTCTATTATGGAATAGTTGACGATATAAAAAAATTGAGTGATAGTGATTTAAATAATACTCTAATGACAACAGAAGAGTATGATAAGTTTAAAAATCTGATTATTTATGGCCTTTTACCTGCTGAAACATACTATCAATCAATGAATGGCGTTTATATAGATGATGATGCATTGCAATTAACGCGTGATAGTTGGAGTAAATACAATGCATTATATAGTGAAGTTACAAGTTTACTTAAAGATAAAAAGGAGCTCATATCAACCTACCATGATACAGTTGATTCCTTAACAGATGAAGTTAAAACTTTATTGGATAAAATAAAATCATATTCCTTTGATGGAACTGCTGAGCTTTGAAAATTTCAGGTTTCAATATCTTTATATATTTGATACTCGTGCCTAACGAAAAAAATTGGGAAGTCTTATTTTATAAGACTTCTCAATTTTTATGCGTCTATAAGTTGTAGACACTTATAGACAGTTTACAAGTTTTTGCTATGAGGTCATAGTTTCTTTTTATGTCAGTTGATTATACAGTTAAAGAGTATTAATTTTATGTCTTCATTGAGTACAAATTTCTGAAAGTAGAGTCCATATCAAAGAAATTCCCAGCAAATAAGATATCAGGACTACGATAGTACATAAAAGCTAAAATAGAGTTAGAATCTATTAAAAATTAAAATTATCTATTATATTATATTTATATAAAAACATCTGTTCAATATTAAAGAGGGGAATATGTATATATATTCGTATCACAGAGGGTGTACGGAGGAATGCAGTCCATCTATCTTGAAGAACAGTGAAAGAAATGGTAATATAGATTTAGGAAATATATGGAGCGGCGGTATTAAACAGGGGAGAAAATAATATACAAGGGGGAGAAGTATATGCCAGACTTTATATTGGATTATGATGATTTAGAAACTATTTCAAACTATTCAAAGTCATTGGGAAAATGTGCAGAGGAGTATGGTGAAGAATTAGACAGCCAGATTGTAACAGCAATTGCAAATGTTACGGGGGTATCTACCGGTCACTTAACGAGTGCAAGGGATTCCGTAAAGGGTAAAATCAAAGAATTGAAGTTAAAGACAGAGGACTTTTATAATTTGGCAGATCAAATTTCTAATCTGCTTGAGGTTGCAAAACAGGAAGACCAGGAAGTAGCAGATATCATAAATTCCCAAAGAAAATATTCCATAGAGCATCATAAATCTCTGCAGATGGATGACTTGAGTCAAAAATTATTAAAATTATTCGTGAATGTCAAAAACAAAAACAGTCATTTGGCATTGCTTTTAGATATTATAAACGAATCAGATACTGTCCTTACTTCTTTTGCAGATTATCTTAAATATTATTATAAATATGAGAGGGGAAAGAATAAAAATATTGCAGACAGGGCAGTCAGGAACGAGGTATTAGCAGATACACATCTGGCGCTGTTATTGGCTGCTGCAATGAAGGGAAGTAGTTCCAATACCTATTTTTATACAGGAAAAAAATTTGAACTGTTAATGGCAAATGCTTCTTCAAAATCCTCTGATTTGCAGAGTTATGGAAAAAGCGGCAGCGGATATTTAAGAAGTACTATTAAAGAAGGGTATAAGAAAACAGCGATAGTAGTAAAGGAACCTGAGAAAGCTAAAGGGACTGTGAAGACCGAAAAGGATGTAAAGGATACATCGAAACTTGATGAAACTTATGTAACCAAGGATCAGCTTCAGAAGATATATAATAAGACTACCGTTACTGATGAAATGATAACCGATTTAAACCGGGTTTTGGCTAAGTATGGAATTACAAATATAGAAAACATACAGCATTTTATTGCACAAACATGCGTTGAGACAGGATATGGGAATTCAGTAGTTGAAAAAGGTTCTGATAAGTACCTAAATAATAAAAAATATGGAAAGAAATACAGCGGAGTGGGTTATATTCAGATGACTTGGGCCTATAGCTATCAGGCTTTTGCAACTTATTTGATGCTGGAAAAATATCCGGATTTAAAAAAGGCTGCTACCTATAAAAATCCTAAAAATAACAGTGCGGATGCAATATTAAAGGCATATAATAAAATAGTGAAAGAAGCATCTAATAAAGGTTATAGTATTAGTACATATACTGATATTGTAGATATTGGAAGAGACTATGTAGCAAGTAATTATGCGTGGGAAACTGCTGGATATTATTGGAGTATCAATGGCCTTACAACTGCTGACAGCAGTACTCCGGTAGATGATGTAACTAAAGTTGTAAATAGATGGACTGATTCCTATGATGACAGGGAGAAAGCTTATGAAAAGGTGAAGAAATATATTAAATAGAAGGAGGTACGGATTTGAATAGAAAGAAGTTATTCAGAAGTATTATAATAATCTTTTGTTTCCTGTTGTTAGGCGGATGCAGTTCAAAGGTCAAAAATAATGAAAGAATAAATGATAATGGAATTCAGGTTAATGGAATATCAAATGGCTCTGATGAGGCTGATTCTAATAGTGCGGTAAATGATAATAATTTTCCTGTTAAATGGTATTCTGATGGAAATACATATGGAGTTGCTCCCAGTGAATTAACCAATAAGGATATGAAAAGACCGGAAAATAACAGTGAATGGGTTAAGACTTTATTAATAAGGTACCCTCAATTATATAACATGGAAGATTATGATAAGGAAAAGCGTATTAATGATATCTTATATAAAAAAGCAGCGTATTATCATAATGTATTGGAGAGCAGGGATTATATTGAGTATAATGTAGATTATCAAATAATGAAAGCTGATGATAACATAATAAGTATATTGTTTCTGGGAGAAGTAACGGACTCTCAGGCATCTAACCGATTTGCCCATGCAGTAACAATTGATATTAAAAGTGAAAAGCAAATGGAACTTAAAGATTTTCTGGTGATCGATCAATCCTTTGTGAAAGAGCATTTGTATACCGATTTCAATGTTGTCGAGAATAATTTTGATGATATAGCGGAAAATACTCCTTTTGTTGAAGCTTACGTTGAAAACTACGGACAATCCGCTCATACCAATGATTACTATATTAAAGGCAATAATATTGGACTCATTATACCTACTCATGATAGTATGGGTTATATTTTAATTGAAGGCAAAAGGGCGAAAAAGTAAGTATTTAATAGGGCTTGCGGACAGTGGTAAAGTTCGAATCCCGTCTCGCGCTTAATGAAAAAGGGCAGGAAAGCTGGTAAATTAAGCTTTCCTGTTTTTTTGCTGCTAAATTGCTATTGACTTATAAAACAAAATTAAAATTTTATTTCGACTTGTTTATTTCATTAATTTGTATACTTTGTTCGGACGGATACCCCGGTATTAATATAGGGGGGACCTGTTTCAAACCCCTTTAAAGCTGCTATGGTTTCTGCCATTCCCAGATATCCCATAGTGTATGGATTTTGTACCATAACCGCTTTTAAGCTTCCATCCTCAATCAATTTCTGAGTTTCAGGTGGAAAATCAAATCCTATTCCAACTATTGGCATGCTACTTTTATTGATTGCATACCCAACACCGATAGTTGTATCCTCATTGGTACCAAATATTCCAACTAAATCCGGGTTATTAGCAATATAACTATCTGCTATTTTTAACGCACTTGCTGTGTTAGGACCAAATTGAGTATTAAGCAGTTTATAATTTCTATTAGGAGCTAATACGCTACGAAAACCATTAACTCTTTCTTTCGTATTTGTACTCATTATGGAATCGCTAATAATTCCTATTGTGCCTTGTCTATATCCGGCTGCTGCCAATTCAATAATCATATTATTACCAGCCGTAACACCGGCACTGTAATCATCAGTAGCAAGTGTTATAATGCCTTCTACAGCTGCAGGAGTATCTAGATATATAATTTTAACACCTAAGGATTTTGCATATTCTATTGCACTGGATACTCTTGCAGGATCGAGAGCAGCTATTAGCATAGCATTTGCACCGTTATTCGCGGCATTCGTTATTATTTCTATTTGTTTTTCTACTGATCTTTCCTCAGGAGCATCCCAAATAAAATTAGCACCTACTAAACCAGCCATATCATTGATTCCTTGATTAATGATATACCAGAACTGACTGATCTTGTCCTTGGAAATATAGTAAATCTTGTAATCCTCTAAGTTAGATGGTCTTATAAGCATATTTGTATATTTATTTCTTATATACATGTTTTAACCTCTTTTAATAGTAAAAAATTATAGAGTGTTTGTTTAATATATTCATTAATAGCTAATCTATTCCCTATCTATAATTGTATCAGGGGAAAACGGTAAGTTTCAGGTAATTTATTATGGGGCTGTATCTTTTCAAGCACATTGCAAGGAGCCTGAAAAGCAAGCATGGAATATAATGCTTTGATGCTTTTGTATAGCGAAGAAGGTAAGGATGTAGACATGTTTGGTGCGAAGGCCGATATGAAAAAGAATTGATTATGGAATTATTTAAAATAGTTGGTAATAAGCTTAAACGAAAGAATGAATAAGGGGTAACTGGGATGCAGAAAAAAGATGTAAATAACACTTTTTATGTGCTAAGATTCTTTGCTATCTTAGCTGTTGTAATGGCGCACTCTGCATACACTCTAATTCCAAATGATACCGTGGTAAAAGTATATAATTCTTTTGGGAGATGTGGCGTCATAATTTTCTTTATTATATCTGGTTATTATTTTAGAAAAGAAAAATATGAGAATGTAAGGCAACTCCTAAAGGCAAAACTTAAAACCATAGTGATTCCGTGGATTATTTGGGGGGTGGCAATTTATTGTACAAGATTTACGTCAACAGGTTTATATTTTAACCTGAAAGAAATAATTTTATGGCTTTTAGGATTTGGTACTTATCTATATTTCTTAACTATCTATATTTTATTATTATGTATATTTCAAATACTGCCAAATAAGAAGGGA
Source organism: Bacillota bacterium (assembly GCA_023450835.1). Taxonomy (GTDB): domain Bacteria; phylum Bacillota; class Clostridia; order Lachnospirales; family Lachnospiraceae; genus Anaerocolumna. Next base: position 23,211 of record JAEXGM010000024.1, read on the forward strand.
ATTCAAGTGGTATTACTCCTATGTACATTAATAAATGTGTATTTAGTTGCTGGAAATGTTGGACCGTATTCAGTTTTAAAATCAACGAATGTTCGAGCTGAGTTAATATATCTTTTAACTTATTTAAATTTATTTAATTGGATCGGTTTCTTTTCGCTTGGTTTACTATTGAGGAAAAATAATATATTTGAAAGTAAAAATGTATGGGATTTTAAATATAAAAAAATGTTTAAAATAATAATTAATATACTAATTATCTTTCTGTTAGTATTTATGATTTTGGTTGAAAAGGGTAATACATATTGGACTAATTATAGTATTTGGATAGAAATGAGTTTCATTGTAATTCTATTTCAAGTATCAAAATTGCTTAAGAATGTAAGATATATTCAGGAAATTGGAAAAGTAACAATGCCAATTTATTTAATTCATTTTTTGATAGAAGGGTTTATTTTTAATAAAGTCTTAACGGAAAGTATTATAATGGGATTAATAAGACCTTTGATATCAGTATTAATTCTTTATTGGTTATTACAATTTGGATTATATATAAGTAAAAGAATGCATCTTCAAAAATTATACACTACCATTTTTGGATTAAAATGGTAAGTAATAAATATACACATCCTTTATGTGTAACCATTTATGTTTGCCGTACCGCTTTGTATTTGATTTCCCTTTTCTTTAGGGGCGGTTGTTACACTTTCCCAGTTGTGATAGACTTTCTATATGCTATAATTAAGTTACTTTATGGATTATGGGTTAATTCATTAGCAATAGTGAACAAATAGTTATCTTCTAATTTGTTATTAATATAGGTGATAAATAAATAATATAAATGAGTGAGGGAAATCCAATACATAATAAAATTTGTATATAATACTTAGATTGTTTTACATTAATTATGGTAATAAGTGCGATATACATTTTAGGATAAAAGAGGAGAAGATACATGAAACGATGGATGATATTTATTTTTGTGTTAATAATTGCATTAACAATACCCGTTGATGCCTTGGGAGCGCCCAGTCCCGGCATAAGCTATCAGACATATGTAAAAGATAAGGGGTGGCTAACGAGTGTTTCTAACGGTGCTTTTTCTGGGTTTAGTGGGAAGAGTGTTGAAGCAATCAGGCTGAAGCTTAACAACTTGCCTAAAAATATGACTGGGTCAATTTTATATCAAGTCAACTTAGAATCAACTTGGGGTACATATGTTAAGGATAATACAGTCGCTGGAAGTGCTGTCAAAAAGAAACAGATGGAAGCCATCAGTATTATGGTGACCGGTGATTTGACGGACAAATGGGATGTATATTATCATGTACAATCAAAGGGATTTGGATGGATGGCTTGGGCAAAGAATGGTCAAAAAGCCGGAACCTATGGATATGGTTACCCTATTGAGGGGATCGAGGTTAAGATGGTACAAAAGGGTGGGCTTATGCCCTCCACGAAGAATAAGCCAAAGTCAGAATACACTTATCGCAACAAAAAGGATGTGCACGACTATGAAAAAGCAATCGTGTCTCCAACTCTTCCCTATGTGCAGGTCACATCTGTGCCGAAGCAGGGTACCTCTCTTACAAAGAAGCTGACTGCCCGTAGTATTGAAAACTATCCCTATGGTAATTTGTTTACGTTGAACAGGGGATTGCCATCTAATATCGGCATCCCAAATACTACCTATTCTAAATTACCGGAACCCAAGTTACTGACCAATAAAATTACTGCAAGGGGTTTAATTAACGGGAAATTAGAAAGCGGTAAATTTGAATCATATATTGGTTCACCCTATGCGGAAGATACACTGGAATATAATGGTGTACTATATAACTTCAGGTCTCAGCAAGGGATGCAAGTTGATGATGCTGGTAATATCTATATCATATATGACAATGATACGAATAACTATAATACGGGTTCATTTGTTATTTGCTTCAAAGAGCAATATACTCGTACATTGCAGGATTCAAAAACAAGGGTGAGTACATCCGAATTGAAAAGAACCCTGAATGCGAAACTGGCCGCCATATCAGGGATTATTCCTACGATGCACGGAGCTACACTTGCTACGATAGGAGATAGGGCTTTTGTACTTTGTGCGGACATACCAACAGGATTACAAACACTTCAAGAACTATCAATATCAGGTGAAAAGCTAAAGCTTACAAAGGTGGCGGCAGGAACTTATACAGATAACAGCGGAAAAAATGTAGTTAAAGGGAACGAAATGGTAGGAAAGTTTTTTAAGAATCTTACCATGATAGATACAACCACAGGCTATTCCATGATTCCTTACTCTAAAAATAGAGGAGCGGGTGGGTGGTATGGATATGCGTTCTATCAATTGAAAGTAGAGGGAGAAATTCTGGTAATTACACAAGTTCCAGTATTAATACAGGATATGATAGGGGATGGTGACAACAATTATATTCCTGCGCAATCAATTACTTATAACCCGTGGGATCAAAGGATGTATATAACAGGAGACATGGCATGGATGAGCTTTGATCTTGGCAAGTATATTGAACTTGGCAATAGCATGTTGGGACAGTATCATAAAATCGCCTTCAAAGATGGCGGAGCGTCAAATGCCAATCCGGTCAAGAGCAGCATAGATATTGATATGAAACAAGGTAAATTGGATAAGCATATTCCCTTTGAATGTGAACAGTTAATGTTCCATGGAAAATATACTTATTTACTAATAAATGGAATTAATCAGATGCTCATTATGAAATAAATCAGTAAAATATGGAAGGTTCCATATTTATTGTTACAGTTTTGCCATCGCTTGAACAAAAAGTCTGGAAAGCCCTACAAGAAGGGCATTCCAGACTTTTTATATTCTTAGAAAGTGCGTCCTTTCTCTAATTTTTGTGTCTCCATTGGATAAAGCCAAAGCTATCTTTTTTAAAAAAGATATGATAGAATAACACCGAGGTGAAATTATGTTTATTTTAGCAAGTGATTTTGACGGTACCTTAACACAGCATGGTACTGTATCGGATAAGGACAAGGATGCTATTGCAGCCTGGCGAAAAGCTGGTAATCTTTTTGGAGTAAATACAGGCCGTGGCTATTGTGGCATTAAAGCGGAACTGGAACACCATCAGATAGCTTATGATTTTCTTCTATGTAATAATGGTGGTTTGATTTATGAAAATGAGGCTGCGCCGATTGAACAGAAGACTGCAGACGGTGGGGTGCTCCCTTCACTGGTTTCATTGATTTTGAAATCAGGAGGTTTTCATGCAGCAATCGGTCGAGTAGAGAGTGATAGGGAAGCCGGTTATTGGATCAGTGAAAATATGGATCGTAAGCCAGGCCCTGAATTCACTCGTATTGTAATGGATGATTTGAATAAAATTACTTATTTTACGCAGTTAAGTACTCAGTATGAGAATGAGGCGCAGGCAAATAAATGTACGCAGCAAATCAACGAACTATTTTGTGACAATGTAACAGCCTTTCAGAATGGCGTTTGTATTGATATAGTTCCGGTAGGAGTTAATAAGGCTGCTGGATTGCTTCGATATATGCATTTAAAGCAAGTTTCGAAAGAGAAGGTGTTGGCTATTGGGGATAATTTTAATGATCTGGACATGATTCTGGAATTCAATGGATTCAGTGTTAACTCTGGAAAACCCGAAGTCATTTCCAAGGCGAGAAAATCCTTTGACAGCATCGCCGGACTTATCGGTGAATATATATAAATGTATTATATGAGCGCTTCTCCTAACAGGAAGAGCGCTTTTTTTTTGACAACAGCAATTTTATCTGCCGCATCCATAGGGAAATACTTCAGATTAAATAACTAAATCGTACAGGAATCATACATGGATAATAAGTTACAATATATAACTAGTTAATGCAAAATCTGCAATGAAATAATATAATTATTGCAGAAACTGCGATTTATTCTTGCATATAATAGAAAATATTGTATACTAATATTGGAGGTGTTCAACATGAACTTAGGGAAAAAATTATTGGAAGTTCGAGAGAACGCAAAAATTTCACGTGCACAGATGGTTGAACTCCTGAAAGAAAGAGGGTTTGACATAAAAACATATACGATCAGTAAATGGGAAACCGGAGTGTCAAAACCAACCATTGAGGTATTTCTTGCTATTTGTGATATCTGCCGGGTCGTAGACATACGACAGGCTTTTGTTGGTAAAAGGCTCCTATGTTTATATGATGTACCGGTCTCTGCGGGCCGCGGTAATTATCTTGACGGCGGCTCTTACGAGATGATTGAGGTTGACAATACAGTTCCGGCTTTAGCTGATTATGCGGTAAGAGTAAGTGGAAATAGTATGATGCCCCGTTTTGTAGATCAGCAAATTATTTTTATCCATGAACAACCTTCTCTGGAGGAAGGAGAGATTGGAATCTTCTGCCTAAATAATAACACTTATTTGAAGAAGCTTGGGAAGGGACACCTGATCTCATTAAATCCTGAATATGAACCCATTTCAATCCTAGAGCATGACGAATTTAAAGTATTTGGTAAGGTTGTGGGATAATAAACAGCTTTTTGGGGAGGAACCATGGACGCATTTAATTCGGATAAAAAATATGAAGCATTTAAAATTCCCGGAAGGCAGCAGGCTCAGGGGGAAACCTCAGAACCTATTTCATTTGAGAAAGGTTCTTATTATGAAATTGAATATGATTCCTGTCCTATGCCGGGGGTTGGCAAATTTGTTTTAAAGCCTCAGAAAATAGAGGCACCTGAAAAGGACGAAAAGCGGGAGCTTTTTAGTCAAATGAGAGAGATTGCAAGATCTTCCGGGTCCACATATGATTATACGAAATTTTTTAATCGGCAGGTTCAACAGGATAATGCCAGAAGATTTTATAAACAAGGGATATTTATGAAAGATTTTACAGATGATTATTCCGGAAATGTACAATTTTCGCAGTACTTTCCTTATTATCAATTGATGGGATACGAGCAGCTTCGGACCTATTTTACCTGGCGTACCGAGGTCAGAAAAGGGAAAGTCGCAGATATATCCTTATCTTACGTATTCCTTTATATTTATGAGTTATTAGATAACATTGGAGTGAGTGACCCGCAGGATGGACTTAATCAACTGATGTCTTTCTGGAAAGCTTTCAGTGTTTATAATAAGTCTATCGACAAATATGTACTAAGATGGCTGAAGGATTACCATATCTACTACGATTTGGCCCATTCCTTTAAGGAATTTATTCAGACTAATAATCTTACCCGTTATTATCCCAAAATGGATGGCATCGACGACAGTTTCAGTCTGTTCTGTGCTGTATCAAAATACGATATTAGGAAATCCTCCTTTTTTGCCGGTGATAATGTGAATCTCGTTACGGATTGTTTTAATTTTGTATTAAATAAGCTTCGGCAGGTATTTGAAGACAATGGAATCCATTTTGAGGAAGTAATATTTCAACCTGCAAAGAAAATGACCGAATGGAAGCCTTTTAAGGATGCATTGTTTTATCCATGGAGAAAGCAGTCAGACAGGCGCATTGTGCTTTCAGAAAGTGAAATCTATATCTGCAGCAATAATAAATGGGTATTTAGTACAGTCATCACATCCGAAAACGGCCGGCAGCTGATTGGATACCTTATGAAGCAGATGGAAGCAGCTTTAAGAAAGGTTACGAACTATAAGTATAAGCTCACTGCTAATATCGATACGGTTACCCATGAAGCCGTCACAAAATTAAAAAAAGCAGGCTTATCTCTGGAAAGTATCATTAATAATGCCGTTGCTGAATTCTACAAAGAAATAACGAAAACTGTTGTAATCGTGAATCAGACAGCACTGTCCCGTATCAGACAGGAAGCACTGTTTACACAGGAAAAACTAATAGTGCCGGAGGCGGAAGCACAGCTTGTTTCTGCTGTTCCTGTTCAAAATCCTCAGGCTTTAACCTTTACAGCGAAAGAGGACATGCTTACTGAATCATTGACTGAAACAACTCAGGCTTTCCTGCCGGACCCTTGGGAAAGTTTGAAAAATGAGTTAACAGAGATTGAAGTCAATGCTTTGTCGGTGGTGTTGCACAGTGATACGGAATTAAAGAAATACGCTGATGAATGCGGTATTATGCTTGAGGTGCTGGTTGATGGAATTAATGAAAAGGCGATGGATTGCATGGGAGATAATCTTTTGGATGAGGAATTCGCTATTTATGATGACTATAAAGAACAAGTAAAGGAATTAATAGGATGAATATGGCAAGTCAAGTACCGAACAGAATAGCTAACATATTAATCAATGCTTTAAAAGGCGGAGTTGTACCGAGAGTAGGTCTTGAATATATCACGGTAGGCCGAACCCAGGAGATTGACGCCATACTACATGATATCCAGATGATAGAGGAAGGCAGTGCGTCTTTTCGTTTCATTGTTGGTAAGTACGGCAGCGGGAAGAGCTTTTTGCTCCAAACAATTAGAAATTACGCTACGGCGAAAGGCTTTGTGGTGGTGGATGCCGATCTTTCTCCTGAACGCCGGTTTGCCGGTACCAAAGGGCAGGGACTGGCTACTTATAAGGAATTGATCCAGAATCTTTCTACCAAATCAAAGCCTGACGGTGGTGCTCTTCCGTTAATCCTTGAAAAATGGATATCAGGTATCCAAGCAGCTATCAAGGCTCAGTCGGGGGTGAGTGAAGTTGAATTTGATGAACTGGTGGAAAGGCAGATCTATTCCGTTGCAAGTTCCCTGGAAGGGATGGTCAATGGATTTGAATTCGCCAAGGCGGTGGTCACTTACTGGAAGGCTTACAAGCAGGACGATGTAGCGATGAAATCAAATGTGCTGAAATGGTTTAGGGGAGAATATCCATCCAGGAAAGAAGCAAAGGACGAGCTTGGAATTAACTTCATTGTCAATGATGAGACGTGGTATGATTTCTTGAAGATATTCGCCGTATTCCTAGTTGGAGCGGGTTATAAGGGAATGATTGTCGTGATAGACGAATTGGTCAATATCTTCAAAATACCGAATTCCATCACCAGAGCTAACAACTATGAAAAAATCCTTACCATGTATAATGATGTATTACAGGGAAAAGCAAAGCACATTGGGTTTCTTATGGGGGGAACACCTCAATGTATTGAGGACAAGTATAAAGGGGTATTCAGTTATGAAGCATTACGTTCACGCTTGGCGGAGGGACACTTTGCCACTGCTGATATAAAGGACCTTTCAGCGCCTATTATCCGACTGCAGATGCTGTCCCAGGAAGAAATGTATATTCTCGTTGAGAAACTCTTAAGTATTCATGCGCAGCTCTATCATTACACAGCTGGTTTGTCCCATGATGACTTGGTATATTTCTTAACGGTAGAATATAATCGTGTCGGTGCTCAGACACATATCACCCCTCGTGAAATTATCCGGGATTTCATTGAATTGATCAACATACTGTACCAGAATCCGCAGAAGACAGTTTCAGAGATTTTAGGTGATAATAGCTTTGAAATGGCCAAAGGCGGAGTATCAGATGAGATCATACACAGTGAATTCCAGGAATTTGAGGTATAAAGATTATGGATGTTTTTAATAGGCTCGCACCTTTTATTCAGGACTTTATTTATGAAAATAAGTGGGAGGAATTACGAGGTAATCAGGTTGCTGCCTGTGAGGTTATCTTCGACACGGACGATAATTTGCTCTTATCATCCGGGACTGCTTCAGGTAAGACAGAAGCAGCCTTTCTGCCGGTGCTTACTGAAATTAATAACAAGCCGTCAAGTTCGGTGGGAATCCTGTATATATCACCGCTCAAGGCTTTGATCAATGATCAGTTTAAGCGTCTGGAACAGATGCTTCTGGATTCCAATCTTCCTGTCACAAAATGGCATGGCGATGCTTCCCAGACCCAAAAGAATAAGCTTATTAAAAATCCGGAAGGGCTGCTGCAAATCACTCCTGAATCCTTGGAAAGTCTCATTACCAATAAGCGTAGTGCCTGCCTGTCTCTGTTCTCTGACTTGCGGTTTGTTATTATTGATGAGGTTCACTACTTCATGCGGGATGTCAGAGGGCTGCAATTGCTTTGTGTTCTTGAGCGTCTGAAACAATTGACAGGTGTTAATCCGCGCAGGATTGGCTTATCTGCAACTTTAGGCGATATTTTGCTGGCGGTAAATTGGTTGAATACCGGAACCGGACGAAACTGCGCTGCTCCCATTGTGGAAGAAGGAAAAAAGCGCGTAAGGCTTCATATTGAGCGCTTCGTAAATTACGCCGAAGAACGGGACCTTATCACGAGAGACGGCAGTGGAAATGTAGTAGATGTCAACTCAGGAGATATAGGTGACCGTGAACATTACGAATACCTTTTCAGGCAAACACTGGATAAAAAGACTATTATCTTCACCAATAGCAGGGAAGAGACAGAGTTTATTATTGCACATATACGGGAGATAGCATTACAAAATAAAGCACCGGATGTTTATCGGGTCCACCACGGTAATGTTTCGGCATTGCTGCGGGAAAATACCGAGGATGAAATGAAATCTGCGGATGAGAAGATTGTGACGGGAGCTACCGTTACACTGGAGTTAGGCATCGACATTGGTTCTCTTGACCAGGCCGTTCAAGTCGGAGCACCCCTTAATGTCTCAAGTTTTGCTCAACGTTTAGGCCGATGCGGCAGACGCGGACAGGTCCCTCAACTGTTATTTACTTTTGTAGAAAGCATTAGGATAAATTCCGCAGATATTCTCGGACCGATCAATTGGGAATTTATACGGACTATCAGCATTATACAGCTTTATTTGAAGGATCATTGGATGGAACCCATCCCTCCTCAAAATCATGCCTATAATCTTTTGTATCACCAGACAATGAGCTGTTTAAAAAGCAACGGTGAGATGTCACCGGCAGGACTGGCACAGTCGATTCTAACCTTAGGCTGTTTTAAAAATATTCCGCAAGAGGATTATAAATGGCTTCTTTCTCACATGATTAACATAGATCAGCTGCAGCGTACGGAGCATGGCGGATTGATTATCGGAAGGGAAGGAGAAAAAATCGTTAACAGCCATAAATTTCTGACAGTATTTATGGCGCCGGAGTATCTGCTGGTAAAAGATGAAAACCGCACTATCGGTACTGTTGATAAAGTCTATCCGGTTGGTACCCGTTTTGCATTGGCAGGTATAGCATGGGAGACAGTGGATGTAAATGAAAAATCCAAAGTTATCTTTGTAAAAAAGGTTCCCGGGGTATCGGTTGTGGACTGGAATGTAGACTTTAATGCCGAGCTTCATACAGTTCTTGTCCGCAAAGTGCGCAGTGTTTTAAAAGAGAACGAACCATATCCGTATTTAAGTGACCGTTGCAGGGATAGATTAGCCGAAATACAATATATTGCCCGAAACAGCGGAATACTGGATAATCTCGTTACCCCCCTGTCAGATAGAAAATATGCTATCTTTCCCTGGGTGGGAACAAGACAATTAATAACCTTGAATTATGCTTTACGGCATCGAAAAATCAAGAGTAAACTTCCTTGGATTACTTGTGTTTATCTAGAAGTGATTTTTGATGGGTCAAAGGAGGAGCTGGAAAGTATCATCTATGATATTGTTCATAGCGACCTTAACCTATATGACCTGCCATTACCCGACAAGGTACAAATTGACGGCAAGTACAATGAGTTTATTCCACTTGACCTGCTTCGAAAGCAATTCATTGAGGATTATCTTGACTTTGAAGGACTTAAGAATGGATTATCATAATAATAAAAATCGCTGACCCTAATATATGAGGGTCAGCGATTTTTATGAAAACATGGGGATGAGGGGATATGTGCAGAGCCTGGGATTAATTATTAACTTGATCCAGAGCCTTCATATCCTCGTCAAGGATAACAAAATCCACCTTAGCATTAGATATAATTCTCTCTTCCTTTGTTGATTTGGGTATAACAACAGTATCTTTTTGCAAACAATAACGGATACAAAGCTGTGCCGGGGTCACCTGATATTTCTCGGCCATTGCTACAATCGTTTTATTTCCGATAATTCTTCCGGTTGCCAATGGAGAGTAGGCGGTAATTTTAATATCAAGGGGAGTGCAAAAACTAACGATCTCTTCCTGCCTATGACCGATATGAAAGGAAATTTGATTCATCATGGGTACATGTTTGCACATTGATAATATTGGCTGTATATGTTTGGGCTCAAAATTTGAGATACCAATTGCCTTTACCGCGCCGCTATCATAGATTTCTTCCAAAGCCAGCCAGCTATCAATATTTCCCTGTGTGCAATCCTGACCAATGCTGTGCCAGGGCCAGGGAGCGTGGATTAAATAAAGATCAATATAGTCCAGCCCCAATAAGCTAATTGATTTCTGGAAGCACTCATGTGCGATTTTATGTCCCTTATGTTCTGCCGGAAGCTTTGTCGTAACAAAAATTTCCTCTCTGGCTATCCCGGAGTCTTTGATAGCTCTGCCGACACTGGCTTCATTTCCATACGCCATTGCGGTATCTATATGTCTGTATCCATTCTGTAATGCCCAGAGAACTGCCTGATAGGTTTGTTCTCCATCCGGTATCTGCCATGTTCCTAAGCCAATCTTTGGTACTTTAATTCCATTCTTCAACGTATATGTTTCCTGTAAAATCATGTATAGCCCTCCTTTTATTATTGAACGGCAAGTGTATAGTTATTGTCCGGGCATTTTGAAATGCCTCTTAATTGACAATATACATTATACATAATAAAGTTAACTATAAGTCAAGCAAAATATTTTTGAGTATTTGTGAAGAGTGATTTTGGTTAATTCAAAACACTTCATACACTTGAGTAACTTATTCGGAAGTCTTGACAAAATAATACATAGGCATAGGTTGATTTTGTTGTAATTTTACCATAAAATAGTATAATATGTAGATAAATGAAAAGGAGAGGTTACATTTATGATGATGGAACATGAAATTGAAGTAAAAGTGAATTTTACTGCCAAAGACTGTTATGGTGCTATTTTAGAAGCGGTATCGAACCTTAAAAATTATGAAATTACAGATGAAAATGAAATTATCGGTACAGTACAAATTAAGGTAAAGGGGTTAACAGCTTCTCCGGGTGATTATGTGACTGTCACTATTTCACATGAAACCTCTGATATTACAAAGGTTTTAATAAGAGGTGGGGTAAAAGTACCATATCTGCTTGCTAAAAAAAATTGTATTAAAAATGCTGAGGCCATCGCTGCAGCATTTGCAAATGAAATCAAAAATCATGAAAAAGCAGGACAAAGTGTGAGTAAATCAAAGTCCGATGATTCAGTTGAAATTAAACTTGAGCGTTTGAAAAACATGTATCAAAAGGATTTATTGACACAAGAGGAGTACGAACAAAAGAAAAAAGAAATTATAAACAGTATGTTTAATTAATTTAAAAAATCGCTAATTCCTTAAAACAGGAGTTAGCGATTTTTATATATTGTATATTGTTAAAAACAATTATAATAATTCTTAATCTGGCTTTTATGCTCAAATAGTATTAATCTTACTATAAGGCAATTGAATAACGAATAGGGGGAACGGATATGTTTCAGATAAGAGACCTAAAGAAAGAAGATAAAGACTTTTGGTATACGCTCGACAGGCATTTGCCGGAAGCCGAATTTATAAAAAAAGTAGCAGATAAAAGAGGATATGTAATATTTGATGATGAGAAACCCATCGGGATATTACGTTTTAATATGTTTTGGGACAGCGTACCTTTTTTAACAATGATTTATCTTGATTTTTCTTATCACAAAAAGGGATTTGGCAGGAAAGCCATGGAGTTTTGGGAGACCGAAATGGCTAAGCAGGGTCATAAAATGGTTATGACATCAACTCAAGTTGATGAAAATGCACAATATTTTTATCGGAAGCTTGGTTATAAAGATAGTGGTTGTTTAGTACTTGATATACCTGGTTTTGAACAGCCACTTGAAATGTTTATGGTAAAAGCTCTCTAACTAATAGAAAATAAGATAGATAAATTAATTCTAACTAATATATGGAACTTCTATATTATAACCACCTGATTACTGGAGGATGAATTTGAATAAACAAATAATTGTATGTAAGCCGCTTGATTCAAAATATACTAAAGTTGCAGTTGAAATGGCACAGGATAATTATAATTTGGAGAAACAATTCGTGACTGCCTTGGGCAGCATTGATAATAAGGCATTTTATCAATCTGAGATTGAGAAACTGTTTAAAAGTGGAATTGGGTGCATTGCTTTTCAAAATAATGAACCTGTTGGTTTTCTGGCATTTAGCCAAATCTATGATACGATTACTGGAACAATGAGAGCAATATCACCTCTTTATGGATATGGAATCAGAAATGAAGACAGGGGTAAAGTTATTGCTCATTTGTTTCAAGCTGCTGCTGTTGAACTCTGTGAAAAATATGCTCAGAGTATAAGGATAAATATTTACGCTCATGATTCGGATGTACTTAATATGTATATTATGAGTGCTTTTTCTATGGATACTACAGAGGTTGTAAGAAATACATCAGTTCATATCCCAGCGGTCAATATGAGTGATTTTAACTTTGCTGAATTGGATAAATCGCAAATACTGGAATATAGAACAGATGTGATTGAATTATATCGTAATTTGATAAACCACTTGCGTGTAAGTCCTGTTTTCTATCCTTGCAATGAATTTTTACCAATTGAAGATAGATTTAAAGCTCTCTTGAGTAATGATATGCGTATATTTGCTGTTTTTGATAACAATCAATTAATTGGAATGATTGATGCGGAACCTACAGACGTTGAGTTTGCTAAAACTGATTTGAAAGCTATAGGGATGGGAGATGTTTTCATTAAGTCAAATTTTCGAGGATGTGGTTTAGGAGCAGCGCTGCTTGCTTTTGCAAACAATCAAATCAGGGAAAGTGGATTCGATAGAGTATTTGTTACTCATGGTACGGTTAATCCTACTGCTAGGAGGTTCTGGGATAAATATTTTGAAAACTATGCTTATACAATGACAAGGTATATAGTGCCGGAAATGCTCGGCATTATTAAGATGATTTAAAAGCTTTACAATTGATTCCATAATCTTGCAGCGTACTGGAAAGGGCATGGTTGTTAGTGTGTACATAACATATAGAGAATTAAATAAAGGAGAATTACAAAGGGATTTATTAAAAGATTTTAATTGATATCAAGAGGTTGCAAATGATTGGTGCCTGATGCCTATGGGAAGTATTGATTCCTATTGCATTTGAGAATGACAAGACAAAGGCTAGAGATTATAATAAAGTTATTATAAAGGGAAGGTAGTAAGGATGAATAAAGGTAGAATTATATTTCTTAATGGTGTTACAAGTTCCGGAAAAACTTCAATTGTTGAAGCTCTTCAAGCAAGAGATGATATTTTCTTCTATGTTGTTGCAAATGATCTATTTGAAGAAATGGTTGGAGAAAAGTATCTTCGTGAAAATTATTGGAAATATCTTAGCGATGTGATTATTATGATGTATCATACGGCAAAACTATTCTCAGATTTTGGTAAAAATGTTATTATTGACGGTATCTTAGTGGAGCAGCCAGAACTTAGGCCTCATTATGAACAAATGGGAGATATATTGCGTAACAATCCACTGGATATTATTGATGTTTATTGCCCTTTAGAAATTTGCAGAAAACGAAATATTGTACGCGGTGATAGACAGGAAAACCAATCAGAAAAACAACATATGATTATGGCAAAGGATATTCAGTATAGTTGCAGAGTCGATACCAATAAATATACATCAAAGGAATGCGCGGAGATTATTATACAAGAACTATTTCACACAGCTAATAAATGAGAAAGCTGGAAACAGATATTACATATTATGTTATATTTAGATAGCAATCCAATAATTTAACTAATTGACAAAATATACTAAAATGTATATTATATATATGTTAGTCATGTTTATAAATTAAAAGGTGGTGTCTGTTTGGTAGTGATTCTGTAATGAGCATTTTATAGTATATGTGGTACATAACGGATCTCTCGCATTTATGTATCGAATATAATGCCTTACAGAAAATACAAAACTGACATATCGCGATAGATATTATGCAGGTATAGTATTTTTGCTATACCTGCATTTTAATTTTCTGTAAGGAAAAATTAAAATTATTTATTGAAAGGAAAAGAATATGAAATATTCTAAAAACAAACGTTATGACAATGATTTTGTAAAGTCCAATATGATGGGTCCGAATTCGATGATAATCTTAGAGAATCTATTGGAAAATATTCAATTAACAAGCAATATGAGAATTCTGGATTTAGGCTGCGGTAACGGACTTACCTCCATTTATCTTGCAAAGGAATATGGAGTTCAAGTGTTTGCAGTAGATTTATGGATTTCAGCAAGTGATAATTATGAACGTTTCTCTAAGATGGGTCTAGAAAATCAAATCATTCCAATTCATGCGGATGCAACTCAATTACCTTTTGCAGATAACTATTTTGATGCTGTTATTAGTATTGATGCATATCATTATTTTGGCAGCAATGATACTTACTATGATTCCTATCTGGCTAGACTACTGAAGAAAGATGCTCTCATTGCTATAGCTGTTCCAGGCATGAAGTCCGAAATAGATAGTGATAATATTCCGCAGGAAATGGAATCATATTGGAGTAAAGAAGCAATATCAACTTGGAATACCTGCGATTGGTGGAGAAAAATATTCTCAAAATCGGATGAAATTCAAATAAAAGATATACATGAGATGGAATGCTTTGAAGAGGCTTGGCAGGATTGGTTAAAAACAGAAAATAATTATGCAATTACTGATAAACAAATGAT
>JAEXGM010000191.1 GCA_023450835.1 Bacillota bacterium
AAGCATACCCTCTTGTTGCAGGTAAGAAAAGAGGATGGGATGAACATACAGATCTTTGGGAAATCCAAATGTTTTGACACTAAAAAAGCAGAGAGATATTTCAAGGAAAGAAGGATCAAGTACCAGATGATTGATTTAAGAAAACACGGCATGAGTCTGGGGGAATACAAAAGCGTGAAGGCAGCCATAGGCGGCATGAATAAGCTGATAGATGAACATTCCAAAGAATATGAAGACAATTATGTAAAATATCTGTCAGATGAAGTAGACAGGGAAGAAAAGCTGTTAGAACATCCAGGGATGTTCCAGACCCCAATCGTAAGAAACGGCAGACAGGCAACAGTAGGCTACCAGCCGGATGTCTGGAAAGAATGGGTCTAAAATGATGGATATCAGCCTGGAATACTATAAAATATTTTATTACGTGGCAAAGACGGGAAGCTTTACAGCAGCGGCAGAAGTGCTTAATATATCACAGCCGGCGGTAAGCCAGGCGGTCAAGCTGTTGGAGAGAGAGCTTGGCAGCAGTATCTTTTTACGTACCCAAAAAGGAGTTAGGCTTACGCCCGAAGGGGATATACTTTTTTCTTATATTTCAGCCGGGTATGAGACGATTCTTAAAGGGGAAGAAAATTTACGAAAAGTATTGGATATGGAAAATGGAGAGATACGAATCGGGGCCAGTGATATGACTCTGCAGTACTATCTGCTTCCCTATCTGGAGGAATTCCATAAGAAGTATCCGGGTATTAAAGTCAGCGTTACCAACGGCCCGACACCGGAGACGCTGTCCTATCTCTATGAAGGAAAGATTGATTTTGGAATTGTAAGTGAACCTTTTGCTGCAAAGGCAGAAGTTACCTCACGGAGAGTAAAGGAAATAAGGGATATCTTTGTAGCAGGAAGCAGTTTTTTTCCTTTATTACATAAAGAGCTTGAATATAAGGAATTGGAGGAACTGCCCATCATATGCCTGGAGGGTCTGACCAGTACCAGGTCCTATGTAGATGGAATCCTCAAAAATAACGGTGTGGTCTTAAAGCCGGAATTCGAACTGGCTACCAGTGACATGATAGTTCAGTTTTCTTTAAGAAATCTGGGAGTCGGTTCCGTGGTAAGTGATTTTGCAAAAGAATATCTGGAAAGAGGAGAACTCTTTGAGTTAAAGCTTAAAAGAGAGCTTCCGCCAAGACATTTTTGCATTGTGACAAGTTCCAGGAATCCGGTGGCAACGGCCGCAAAAAATCTCTTGTCTATGATGATGGTCTGAAAGTTGTATTGTGTTTTTAATCATTGATATTTTATATGCCTGTTGGCTGTAAAGAATAAGAAAGGGAAAGGCTGTTACCATAACGGCAGATAAAAATATACGCATGAAAAGAATAGCAAAGTTTGAAAAGGTAAGTAAAGAGCAGTTTATAAAAGACTGGGAAGATACATTTCCGGAAACCGGGAAATCCATCCCTGAAATAGAAGAGGAAATAAATAGAATTTATGAAAGCATCGAACTTCCAAAGCGTGCAACCGCAGGTTCTGCAGGTTATGATTTTTACAGTCCTCTAAGCTTTGCCCTGGCACCCAGGGAAGGAATTAAGATACCGACCGGTATCAGAGTATCCATGGAAGAGGGCTGGGTATTAAAGTGTTATCCCAGAAGCGGACTTGGATTCAAATTCCGTCTTCAGATGAATAATACCGTAGGTATCATCGACAGTGACTACTATTATTCTGATAACGAAGGGCATATTTTTGCCAAGGTTACCAATGATTCCAATGAAGGAAAGACTGCAGAAGTAAAGGCAGGGACCGGGTTTATGCAGGGAATATTTGTGGAATACGGAATTACCTTTGATGACGACTGTGAGGACAAACGAAACGGAGGTTTTGGCAGTACCTCAAAATAATAAACATTGAAAGAAGCGGAGATAGGGTCATGAACATTCTGGTTAGTGCTTGTCTTCTGGGGATTGACTGCAGGTACAGCGGGGACGGCAAATATATAAAGGAGCTGGAAGAATTAAAAGAGAAGGTTCATTTTATTCCGGTATGTCCGGAACAGCTTGGCGGCCTTCCCACTCCAAGAAACCCGGTGGAACTGATTGGTGGAAAGGCTTTTGACAAGGATGGCAGGGACTGTACGGAACAGTTTTATAAAGGTGCCAAAGAATCCTGCAAATTGGCTGAATATTTTGATTGCGAAGCTGCAATCCTAAAAGCCAACAGCCCTTCCTGCGGCTACGGACAGATTTATGACGGAAGCTTTCAGGGCAAACTGATACCGGGAAATGGAGTAACTGCTGATATGCTTGCGAAAAGAGGAGTAAAAATCTTCTCAGAAAAGAATCTGGAAGAATTAAAGAAGCTAGTGTGAAAATTAAAAAGATAATTTTCACACACATGTTTGTGCCTGCGAAATCCTCGGCCCAAACATGAGGCGCGTTGGAAAGAGCATGATTGCTAGTGTGAATTATTGAAAAGCATAATTCACGCTTGACATGGAGCGGCCTTGCGGTCAAATGTTCGTTAGTGTGAAATTAATGCCTCTGAGTGCTAAAAGTTACCAGCACACAGGGGCATTTCTATTTTAATTAATTTTCAATTGAAATATTAACTTCAATTGGGATGTCATCTGCAAAAAGTTGTATGCACAGGACTTGTCCGGCACCCATCTTTAAAGACATATTGTTCCCATGCATTACTGTGGGTGTTGATATGTCAATGGAAATTCCCAGTCCTGCAAAATGTGTGGCAGCATTGGCAGTTAACATGTTAGTTAATTCGCCTAAGGCACTTTGTGCCATATCATCCAATTCATTTACCGGCATACCCATCATCATGCAAGAGGCCACTTTCTTTGCATTCTCCATATCCATGGTATATACCACATTGCCCTTAATTGCTCCTACAATCCCTACAATAATTATTACTCCTGAACTTTGTAATTCTTTTCCCTTTACGCTTAATCCACCCTTGTTCACGGTCTGAAAACCCAACTGAGGGATTACAGATGTAAAGGCGCTTATAAAAGGATTAATATGATTTACGTCCATTTTCTCACCTCGTGAAAGCCCGATATTAACCAAAATCTGCCGGAATTTATTCTGTTATTGCTGCAGTTGCCGCATTCTTGGCGTTTGTTTTTAACTCAAATTTCCCCCATAATGAAGCTTACAACAATTACAATGATAATAACATATAAATCGACAAAAGTCACTGTGAATATCTTTTTCATTTTTGATGTAGTATAATATATATAAAATAATTTAAAATAGGAGGCAGGGATTATGAGACGTATTGTTCTTTTAATTGTTCTTTTCTCTTTATTATTAGTCCAGAATGGCTGCGGTATAAAGCGAAGTGCCGGCAAGCAGCCTGCCTTTGATGGAATTGTAATATCAGATAATGGCGGCAGTCTTATGATAGCGGTATCCGGGAAAGGAGATGTGCTGTCTCCCTTTGAGCCAGTTTCGGTTTCCTATGCCAAGGCGGAGAAAGAGAGCTTTCCCATGGGCACCTTAATTAGGATTACCTTTGACGGTACGGTAAGGGAATCCTATCCGGTGCAAATTACGGCTAAGGATATCTCTGTAATAGAGGAAGTCAAGGATAACTGGCCTCCGACCTTGCAGCTTGCTAAGGATTATTCACCCGAAGAAGCAAAAGCAGACGGCTGTTATGTGGAAAATGTAGACGGGAAAGAAAACGAAGATGAAAATTTGGAGGTGGCTGCGCGTTTTCAGCAAAATGCCAGTCAGGGCATTTGTGCTTATCTGAGAAAAGTTTCCTATACCACCGAAGGGGATCCGATTATAACGGATTTTATCTATGATGGAATAAAGTTCTATGCAGTGACAGATTCAACCAGGGACAGCTATGGCGGTACGGGCAGCAGAATTTCCTCAAAGGAATATTCCTTTCTCAATACCTATGAAAAAGAGGGTAAGAAGATTATTTATCTGGCAAATAAAGAACAGGTAAGCCAGGAAGAGTATGAGGCAGGAACACTTGATACTTTGACGGTTTATTCAGAGTAAGAAGTGGCATACTTTTTTCAGATAAACCAGTAAGTTATCTTCTTATACAAAGAAATATAATTATAGATTATGGATAACATAAATAATATTGATTTTACTTATGTTATTACTGTATGTATAATAAGAAAGTAATAAGGCATGGTAACTGGTTTTGTTACATGCCTTTTTTTATGTGTATTGAACAAATATGGACTGTACAAAGGTTTAAGTACGGCAGAGCGAATTCATGGAGATAAAAAGGAGGAAATTTCATGGTAAAAGCAATAGTAGGCGCTAATTGGGGCGACGAAGGCAAGGGTAAAATAACGGACATGCTGGGTCAGGAATCCGACATTATCGTAAGGTTCCAGGGCGGCAGCAATGCAGGACATACCATTATTAACGAGTATGGTAAGTTTGCACTTCATCTCCTTCCTTCCGGTGTTTTTTACAACCACACCACCTGTATTATCGGTAACGGAGTAGCTCTTAACATTCCATACCTTTTTAAAGAAGTAAAGTCACTGACTGACAGAGGAGTACCGGAACCAAAGCTTTTGGTATCAGACAGGGCACAGATTATGATGCCTTATCACATTCTCTTTGATCAGTATGAAGAGGAAAGACTGGGCGGCAAATCCTTTGGTTCCACAAAGTCAGGAATTGCTCCTTTCTATTCTGATAAATATGCAAAGATAGGCTTTCAGGTATCAGAGCTTTTTGATGAGGAAGCCTTAAAAGAAAAGGTGGAGAGGGTATGTGAAGCAAAGAATGTTCTCTTAGAGTACATGTATCACAAACCTGCCATCAATACGGAAGAATTATTTAAGACTCTTTTAGAATACCGGGATATGGTGGCACCTTATGTTTGTGATGTGTCTGCCTATCTGTATGAAGCAATCAAGGAAGGGAAGAACATTCTGTTAGAGGGACAGCTTGGTGCTCTGAAAGACCCGGATTTTGGTATCTATCCGATGGTAACCTCCTCGTCCACTTTGGCAGCTTATGGTGCTATTGGTGCCGGAATACCTCCCTATGAAATCAAGGAGATTATAGCAGTAGCCAAGGCTTATTCCAGTGCAGTAGGTGCGGGAGAATTCGTCAGTGAAATCTTTGGTGAGCAAGCAGATGAACTTAGAAGAAGAGGCGGAGACGGCGGCGAATACGGTGCAACTACCGGAAGACCCAGACGTATGGGGTGGTTTGATGCGGTCGCTACCAGATACGGCTGCAGAATGCAGGGAGCTACGGCTGTAGCCTTAACGGTACTTGACGTCCTGGGGTATCTGGAAGAGCTGCCCGTATGTGTAGGTTATGAAATTGATGGTGTGGTAACAAAGGATTTTCCTACCACAGTTAAGCTTGCCAAAGCAAAACCGGTGTATGAGAACCTTCCCGGCTGGAAACAGGAAATCAGGGGAATTAAGAAATACGAAGACCTACCGGAAAACTGCAGAAAATACATTGAATTCATTGAAAAGGAAATTGGAGTTCCTGTCACCATGGTATCCAACGGACCGGGAAGAGATGAAATTATTTACCGTTAAATAAGACACCATATATTTTTGTGAGCGGTGTCAAAGGAAAGATGGAATACCTTTCTGATGTTTTTTATGATTATAGCCTCTAGAATTTAATAATTGATACAGAGAATGCACTTATAAATCCACCTTCTTTCATACTGTTTGCGGCAGTATGAAAGAATAGGCAGGAAGTTTTTAAGTGCATTTTTAATAGAACTTTATTTTATAAGGAACAGTTTGTACAAAGGTATGGTAATGTTTATTTAATATGATGGCGTATTTTTATCGATGCTTTTACAGATGCTTATAGCCATCCGCTATATAATAAAGAAAACTTGGGCAGTTCATATAGACTGGTAAAATATTTATGTATATCAAACCTCGGTCTGTTTACTTTATCGAAATGACTATCTTGGAATACGTAATTTTCTTTCCGGAAAGGCCGGAAAAGGATTATGAGGTTCTAACTGATACCAGTAGGCAACCGTTGATACATCATCGCTTCTTTCGAATAATCCGTTGTGGCTTACGCCAATCTGCTGAAGGGTCACCCTTAAATCCTCCTCAAAATAGATTGGGTCAGGAAGATGCCAGCGGTAGAAGCTCCGCATGGGAGGGCAGTCGCTGTTGTGACAGGGATGCTTTATAATATCGTCCTGGCTGGAATAGTAAGGATAGCCAAGGAAGGGTGTATTGTAGGTGGTTTCAACGGTGTTGCCGTTTTCATGTCTGGCAAAACTCCATGCTCCGCCGAAATAGTCTTCGGTTCCGGTTCCGCATATAGTGGGATATTCGTTATCCCCATCCAGAAAGAATTTAATTTCTCCCTCTCCCCACCAGTAACGTTCCAGGGTCTGGAGGGCCATAAATGTTCCGACATACTGGCCTCTGCCTTGAACATTATCAAGGATTGTATAGTCCTTACCAAGAAGAGTAGGATTCTCCCGTCTCCAGCTCGCATGAAAATAACCGGTATACTCCGGTAATGAATCATACAGGCAGTAGTCTATCTGATAAAAGAAGCCTCCTATGTCGTGGGGATGCTGATTCTCAACAGTAATTCTGGCGTGTTTCCCAAAAGGCATGGGGAAGTAGCAGTTCATTCCGCGCAGAGGATTTACAACGATAGGATAAGAATTTACCGCATAGCTTGCCCCAAAACCCAGGCAGAAAAAGTCACCCAGAGGTGCTTCTACGGAGGGAGCCTCCTCCTGATCCCAATAGATTCGAAGTACCAAGTCGCGAAGGACAAAGCAGTCTGCTTCAGAGGTCTTATTTGTAACGGTCATCCAGATATGGTTGATTATTCCGGTCCCGTTGATATCGGCAAGTAATGTTTCTTCTCCGGATTTTATGGTGATGCATGGAGAACCCTTTCTGGAAACACCCAGATTACTTGCAGCCATCCCGCCGCGTCCTTTTTCTCCGGTCGGATTTTCGGCATTGATGGCGCGGCTTTTTCCGCCGTTTACCAGTGGAATAGAGGCTAAATGATTATTAAATATATTGAACATATAGTCCTGCCTTTCTGAAATCTAGGTTATCGCTCCCAGATATTCTCCATTCGGTAACATTGACAGGAAACAGTACAACTGCCTTTTATTATTAAACTCATATATTCTGGAGGCATGGCATAGCTTGCTGTAATACTGTCGTCAAAACATAATTCGACGGTTGTGGTATCAATTAATACCATAAGATGTAGAGATTCCCTATCTAATAATACACTGCGCCCATTCTCGAATAAAAGTTTCTGTTCGTCCGCCTGATAGTGGATGGTATGTGCGCCGACCCGGATAGAAATTGTATCCCTGCAGGCGGATAAGTCAATAACATATTGTGCGGGAGAGGCTATTTCAATTGAGGTCTCGGCAGTTTGGGTAAAAGTATTTTCAAAGAGAAGCTCTTTTTGCAACTGCCGTATCTGTGAAATCGGAGCACGGCATACGCGAAGACCTTCTCTGCACTTCTTTAAGGTGATTTCACAAGGTATTGTCATGCACTGGGAAAAGGGCATGTTCTCGTAACCCAGGTCTTCCCCGGTACCGCCCATTCCCCGAACCCAGCTGATATGTATGCGTTTTCCCTCCGGCTGGTGGCTCCAGGTCTGTCCCGCATAGGAGGCATTGCCGTAGTCCAGAGGATTAAACTGCCCGGATTCTGTAAAGTGGTATCCGTCAAAATCCCCTACTCTGGCCATACAGTCAGCGCCGTACAGCACCCATTTTACTTCATCGGTGCCCTCAACCGTTAAAGGAAAAATATCCGGGCATTCATACAGGTCATCATTTCTTGAGGTAAGTTTCCAATCATGAAAATTATCTGATACATAAAAAGAAACACAATTTTTATTATTTTCATCGGTTTCATATACAGCCATAACGTAATGATCTTCATAGCGGAAAAGACGGGGGTCTCTCCAGCCGTAGCCATTTAAAGTCGGGACGGTGGCTTCGTGAGAAAATAAATAAAAAGTATCGCCTCCATCGGTGCTGGCAGCTAAAAATTGGCCGCCGGACGGATAGCCCTGCCCATTTTTAAGATTTTGTGTGCCCAAGGCGGTAAAGGCCGCAATAATTGCATCTTTGCCGTAGCCTGCCCGGTTTTCTGTATCAATGACCGCACTGCCGGAGGCGATGGACCAGTCTCTGCGCCAGGGCAGAATAGCATCATCCTTTTCCTCCCAGTGAAGGAGGTCTTTGCTGACGGCATGCCCCCAGCAGATATTGACACTGCCGTGCGGAGTTCCTAAGGGATTATGCTGGTAATACATATGGTACAGCCCGTCCTTACAGAACAATCCGTTCGGATCGTTAAGCCAGCCTCTTCGGCTGGAAAAGTGATATAAGGGACGAAGGGCCTCTTTGTAAAGGTCCTTATAAAAGGGATGTGCAGGGCTGGGTTCCCCGTCACTTACGATACGGTTCAGAGCGGTCTCGGTTATTCCCTCCGGATCGGTTACCAGCAGCGTAAGGGTCTTATCCTTATGATGACTGACTTTTAAGTAGAAGTATTCGCCTCCCTGATCCGTCAGGGCAAGGCAGAAGCTGCGGACTAACTCACCCCCTGCCCAGATCTGCATGTCGTTTCGCTTACCGCCTGGGATAATGGGAATATGCAGATAATCATGTTCACATAAGATATCTCTTTTAATCATAATTTCTTACTCCTTTATATTATTTTATAAGACTATTTATAGGGCAGGACAGAATTTCTCTCAATTAAATACGGTTTAAAGCTGGTGGCTGAAGGGTACTCCTCGCCGGCAGATTTTTCATAAGACAGAATTTCCCGTACAATTACATTGGACAGCGCCTGAGTCGGATGTCCAATAGCCGAAATATGGAGCAGCTGCAGCCAGCGTTCATCATCAAAGGATAAAAAAGAGATATCCGAGGGTATCTGCATGGAGAGGTCGGAAAGCACCTGATAAGTGACATAGCTTAAGGGCTCCGATATCGGGAAAACAGCGGTAGGTTTTTCTCTTAACAATGCTTCCTTTATATTGTGATAGCTTTCTTCCTCCGTATTTCCGGTCAGGTCGCAAAAGTCTATGGGGGGAGTAAGCCCCAGTTCCTGATAAGCCTTCTCATAACCTTCCACACGGTTAACGCCGCCAATCATGAGTATACGATTATGTCCGTTTGTCAGGAGGTGGCGGGTACCTAGATAAGAACCGTAATTATCGTCAAAGCTAAAGCTTGTGATATCCTCAAAATGATTGGATACCAATTGAATAAAGTGTATATGCGAATGCTGTATTAGGGAAGACAGCCGGTTATGCTCGGCCAGTGAATGAATTAGCGGTGAAAATATAATCGCATTTACCTGTCCGGACACCAGAGACTGGATTATATTCCATTGTTTATCTGATTCACCGTCATCAAAGGAGATTAGAAGGCGGTACCCATGCATGGCCAATTCAGTTTCAATCATATGGGTGATTTTTAAAAACAGCGGATTAAAACCATGGGAAATAATAAAACCAATGGTTTTCGTATTCTTTTGCCGAAGGCTCGATGCAATCAGATTCGGTGAGTATCCCAGCTCTTTTGAAACCTTCATGATTCTTTCATAGGTCTCCGGCTTTATATTGACATCTCCCCGAAAAGCCCTGGATACGGTAGTATGGGATACTCCTGCTAATTTAGCGACATCCTTGCTGGTTATCATTATAAAAACTCCTGTTCTTTATTAGACTTATGTAAAAACAACATAGTAAAATACGGTTGGTAATAATTAGAGTATATATAAGTATGAGGATAATGTCAACGTTGTCATT
>JAEXGM010000192.1 GCA_023450835.1 Bacillota bacterium
TTTGACACACCTATCATAATATAACCTGCAGTCATATGTGCAAGCGCACAAGAAAGTATGGTCACCTACTTATTGAATATCAATTTATGTATGTTTATAATGAGACTACATAAAAGATACAGCGATGGAGCCGTTCAAAAGAGCGGCTCCCTTTTTTATAAGGAGGATGAGGCTATGACGGGCGAAGAAGTGAAAGGCATGCAAAAGGAGTATAATCTGCAATCTTGGAGCAAACAAAAAGGACTTAACCCTATACCGGTGGAAAAAGGTGAGGGAATATATTTCTGGGATTATGAGGGGAATCGCTATGCGGATATGTCCGCTCAGCTGGTCAACATGAATGTCGGCTTTGGCAATAAGGCAATTAATGAAGCAATTAAAGAGCAGGTAGATAAATTCTGTTATGCCGCTCCTTCCTATGCAGTGGAAGCAAGAGCAAAGCTGGCCAAGAAAATTATTGAACTGATGCCTGATAATATGGGAAAAGTATTCTTTACCAATGCCGGTGCGGAAGCGAATGAGAACGCCATTAAGATGGCACGTATGTATACCGGAAGATTTAAGGTCTTCAGCAGGTACCGCAGTTATCATGGTTCCTCCTTTGGAGCGGGAAATCTGACGGGCGAGCCAAGAAGATATCCGCTGGAACCGGGGATTCCGGGGTTTATAAAGTTCTTTGATCCGTATATTTATAGAGAAGCCATAGATTTTGAATCAGAGGAAGCTGCCACGAAGTATTATATTGCAAAACTAAGGGAACAGATTCTCTATGAAGGACCGGGCAGTATTGCCGCTATTGTAATTGAAACCATAACCGGCTCCAATGGTATATTGATTCCGCCCAAAGGTTACCTGCCGGGTATGAGAGCTCTTTGCGATGAATTTGGTATCTTATTAATCTGCGATGAAGTAATGGCCGGCTGGGGCAGAACCGGTAAGATGTTCGCTTTTGAGAATTTTGATATAAAGCCTGATATTGTTACCTTTGCAAAAGGCGTGACCTGCGGCTATGTGCCTCTTGGCGGCGCGGTCGTAAGCAAGAAGATTGCGGAGTACTTTGAGGATAATCTGTTGTCCTGCGGTTTGACTTACAGCGGGCATCCCCTGGCCTGTGCGGCGGGAGTTGCCTGTGTAAATTATTATGAAGAGGTAAATATCCTGGAGCATGTCAACAAGGTCTCCAAAGTTCTCGGAGAATCCCTGGAAAAGATAAAAGAAACACATTCCTGCGTGGGAGACGTTCGTTATATAGGACTTTTCTCTGCGGTCGAACTGGTAAAGGATAAGAAGACAAAAGAGCCTCTTGTGCCTTACGGAAAGGATACGGAGGGGATTATGGGGAAAATCCTCGGCAAGTTAAAGGAAAAAAGATTTATGACCTATACTCACGAGAATATGATTCTTGTGGCGCCGCCTTTAATCATTACCGAAGAGCAGATTCTGGAAGAACTTGCGAAACTTGATGAAGTACTTACCAGTGTTGATGAAGAGTTTCTATAAAAGTTGACTGTGCAATTGAACATATAATATTGGTCATATATCAATTGATTTTTAACTTGTCCGTGTTATATAATTCGTCTATGCTATTTTAAGGGACATTAAACTATTATTAAGCAGCGACGGAGCTATCTTGGGAAGATTCCGCCGCTGCTTATTCTTTTGTATATTCAGGAAAGTGTGAATGATTGAGAAGTATAATTCACACAAGATCATACCTGGGAAATCCTCGATATCTCTGGAGGGGTGTTGGAAAAGGTATGATGGTTGCATTTCCACCGGCAAAAAGCAGGAAAGCATGCTTTTTGTTTCTTGATTTTAGCTGCGGCGGCAGAATGGAGGTCATATGGCATATCAATTTACATTACCGCGAAGTATTTTTATAGGGAAGAATGCTTTGGAAGCAAGTGAGGATGCCGTGAAAGAGCTTGGAAAAAAGGCCTTTGTAGTAACAGGCAGAATTGTTACCAAAGCTGGAATCGTTGCGACGCTTACAGGTTATCTTGAAAGCTGGGGAATTGAATATGTTGTATTCAATGATATTACCGGAGAGCCCACGGATTTGATGATTGAAGCAGGTGTAAGGGCATACAAACAGACCGGCTGTGATTTTCTGATTGCTATCGGCGGAGGAAGTCCCCTGGACAGTGCAAAGGCCATTGCAGCCATGACGGTACTGGAAGGTAAGATATCTGATTATCTGGGAAAAGATATCAACGGTAAATTTCCTCCCATGGTATTAATCCCCACAACTGCCGGTACCGGCTCGGAAGCGACAAAGTTCACGGTGATTACGGATTCTGTTAAGGGAATCAAGATGCTGCTGAAGGGAAATGCCTTATTGCCGGATATTGCAGTAATTGATCCTGCATTTACGCTGACCTCGCCTCCGGGTATTACGGCGGCCACCGGCATGGATGCATTAACCCACGCAGTAGAAGCTTATACTTCAAGAAAGAGCACTCCTTTAACAGAAATTTATGCCTTATCGGCAGTAAAGAGAATCTTTCAGTATCTTCCCATTGCCTACAGCAACGGAAGTGATGAGAAGGCGAGGGAAGAAATGCAGATTGCGGCATATGAGGCAGGAGTCAGTATCAATAATGCTTCTGTTACGCTGGTGCATGGCATGAGCCGGCCTATCGGAGCGTTGTTCCATGTTCCTCATGGCATATCAAACGCTATGTTAATCAATGAATGTCTCACCTTTGCACTGGATGGCTGTTATGAAAGGTTTGGAACCTTGGGCAGAATAATCGGAGCAGCGAAGGAAGGTACGGACGATGAGGCGGCAGCAAGGAGTTTTATTACAGAACTTGAAAAGTTATGCAGGCACTGTAATATCCCGACCTTGGAGGAATACGGAATAGACAAAGAGGAATTTCAAAATTCCATGGAGAAGATGTCAGAGGATGCCCTGGCAAGCGGCAGCCCGGCTAATACAATCAAAGAAGTGTCAAAGAAAGACTTGTTGAAAATATATATGAAGCTTTGGGAATAAAAATTGGGAATAAGAATAGAGATTAAAAAATTACGATGGCGTAAAGGGAAGGACCTTACGCCATTTTTTATGATTAAGAGAAAGAATTAAATGAAAAAGGAAAAGTAGATCTATTCGGGTATTATGTTGGGAAGTATGGAAATTAAGCGGTTCAATCGTAAATTTGTATCTGGGGGTTGAATAACCCGCAGGTTCAGGAAAGGACTAGGTTGTTTTATGGATGCAATTGTACTTAATAGTGAAATGGATGAGACTTCAGCCGAGAACAGCTTTGATGTTGAGATAAAGATAGAGGATTTATGTATTAGTTTTCCGGATAAAGAGGGAGGCCTTCCCATTACTGCTTTGCAGAATATCAATCTGGATATCAGGCAGGGAGAATTTATTTCACTGCTGGGGCCTTCCGGATGCGGAAAGACAACACTTCTTCGCACCATAGCAGATCTTCAGCAGCCTACTTCGGGAAGTATATCCGTAAGAGGGCAGTCACCAAGAGAGATCAGGCTTCAGAAGAAATACGGGATTGTGTTTCAAAATCCTGTTCTGTATGATTGGAGGACCGTCAGGCGCAACGTCTGTATGCCTATGGAGATGATGGGAATACCGAAGAAGGAAAGAACCGCAAGAGTCACTAAGATGCTGGAGCTGGTCGGATTAATGGAATTCGGGAAGAAATACCCTCATCAGTTAAGCGGCGGAATGCAGCAGAGAGTTGGTATTGCCAGAGCGCTGGCTATTAAGCCGGAGATTCTCTTAATGGATGAACCTTTTTCTGCATTGGATGAGTTTACAAAGGAAAAGCTCCATGAAGATCTGCTTCGTATCTGGAAGAAAACCAATAAGACAATTTTGTTTGTAACGCATAATATCCAGGAAGCAGTATTTTTATCCGACAGGGTTGTAGTATTGTCACCACATCCCGGAAGAGTATCTGCCGTAGTGGATATTGACCTGGAAAGACCAAGAAGCTTGGAGATTAAGAACACACAGAAATTCAATGAACTGGTGGTTAAGGTGCGAAACAGTTTTGAGAGCCTGTAGGGCAGAAAACGCCGCCTGTTATGAGAGAGGAAGATTACATGAGCCTGATAAAAAAGATTCTTAATTCGAAAAAGATGGTAACGGTGGTATGGGTCATGGGACTTATAATCCTATGGGAAATCGGAGCGTCTGTCATAGCGCAGACAAAACGTACGCCGGAAAATGTATTGCCTCACCTGTATCAGATTCTGGAATCGGTATTCAGCACAAAAAAGGTCAGCAGTACCCAGACGGCACTGGAGATTGTGCTCAGTAACGCCGGAATTACACTGCTTCGGGCAGGAATCGGTTTTCTGATCGGTATTGCCATCGGCTTTCTGCTGGCACTTTTAATGAATCTGTTTCTGGCTGTTGAAAAGACGGTATTCCCCTATCTGATGATAATTCAGATGATTCCGATTCTTGGCATGGCACCTATTGTACTGGCAATTACCAAGGATATCAACAAAAGCCGTATTGTCATAGCGGCTATACTGACCTTTTATCCCGTGGCAACGAATACCCTTGCAGGTTTTAAAGCGGTGGAAAAGGAAAAGCATGAGCTGATGTATTCCATTGCTGCCACCAAATACCAGATATACACTAAACTATTGATACCCTCCTGTATGCCTTACTTCTTTACAGGACTCAAGATATCCGCCCCTATGGCAATTACGGCATCTATTTTAGTAGATACCTTACAGGGAGGCGGAGGACTTGGAACTATGCTGTCCCAATCCTTAAAACATGCCATGTCTATCTATGTATTCTGGCAGATAGTTTTCTTTAGTGCCATAATCGGAATATTAAGTTTCTATCTTATGACTGTTATTGAGAAAGTACTTTCACCCTATAAGCGTAAGGGGCCAAAGGTAAAGACGGAGGTGATTGCAGATGAAAAAGCTGCGTAGTAAGTTGAACAGGCAGAACATCACCGCCATAGTCTATCCCGTTTTGTTTGGTGTGTTCGTAGCTGTTTTGTGGCAGACAGAGCTCCTCCATAAAATCGTAGGAGCAGATACCTTTACTCTTCCTCTTCCAAAAAGGATATTCGGAATCATAAATGATAACTGGAGCGGAATTATGGTCAATGTAAGGGCAACCGTAATCGTAGCACTGGGAGGTCTGATATTAGGCTCTTTCTTCGGGTATCTGCTTGCTATTGTAGCAACCGTATTTCCCAAGTGGGGTGCCGGTGGGCTTACCATAGCTTCCGCCTTCAATGCAATACCTATTATTGCTATTGCTCCTATACTGAACAACCTGACAAAAGATTTTAGTAAGGACCCAAATATCCGGAGCATGTTTGCCAAGATGCTGGTGGTTATGATTACCTGCACGGTATCCATGAGCATCAATGCCTACCGCGGGTTTACAGAATTAAAACCCTTTTCGCTGGACTTGATGAGGTCCTATGCGGCAGGAAGAGCCACTGTGTTCTTTAAACTGCGGATTCCAAACAGTGTTCCCTATGTATTCACTGCTTTAAGGGTCAGTGTACCCGCATGCGTAATCAGTGCGCTGGTAAGTGAGTATTTTGCGGAATATGTAATCGGAGTAGGACGCCAGATTCGTGAAAATATTGTGCTGGCACAGTATGCAACGGCCTGGGCTTATATTCTTGTAGCCTGTGCTATCGGAATTACTATGTATGTAATTTTGTTAATTACGGAAGGCATATTACTAAAGGGCCGGCGCTAAAGAAAGTGCCGCTAAAAGAACTGATTAAAGATTATAAAAGCTGATTTGCTTTTTATAATAAACAACCGTTGATTTCATTAGAAGGAGGCTTAACTATGAAGAAAATTGTTTTAAGAAAGCTCAGTGCCTTATTCCTGATAAGTGTACTGGTAATCACCGCTCTTGCCGGATGCGGTAAAAAGGCAGAGAATGCATCTGAAAATACAGCAACTGATACCCCTGCGGCTACGGAGGCGGCAACCGATACGCCGGCAGCCACGGAAACACCCACAGCCACAGAGGCAGCAGGTCCTTATTATTCCGCAGATGCATCGGTAGAAAGCATTGTAGCCGATGCGGCGGGCAAAGGCAAGGTCGGTAACTGGGGACTTGGCAATGAATATGAGATTCAGGCACTTTTAACAAAATATAACCAGCCTACTACCTTCTTAAGCCAGGCATTTGATATGGACGGTTTTGATGATGATTCCATTCTGCTGGCATCTGCCATGACCTATAATGAATTGGGACTGGTAAAGAACTCCTATGACGGAGGATATGGCTACGGTGACGGTGTAAAGTACATCGACATGAATGATGAGGGTGTGGCAATGCTTGAAGATAACATCTTCACCACAAGCAAATTCGCAAAGGAAAACCCTGAAACAGTAAAGGCATTTATCTATGCTTCCATGAAAGGCTGGGCATATGCCTGTGCTAATCCTGAGGAGGCAGCTCAAATCGTTTATAAGTACGGTTCTTCCGTATCGGCAGACCATCAGGCGTATATGGCAGATGAGGTTAAAAAGTTAGTGGAAACAGATATGAACGGTAATGCGGTTACCAATTACGGCAACATGGATGACACAGCGATGCAGCAGACCCTTGACCTGGCTAAAAAGTACATCAAGCTGGATGACTCTGCGGCAGCAGATAAACTGCAGACCCTTACCCTTGATGATATCAGAGATGCTTCCTTCTTTACGGCAGCTACTGCTTCCGACGGTAAATTCTCACCGGAGAAAAAAGATGTATCCATCCAGTTAAAATGGCTGCCTCAGGCACAGTTCATGGGATATTATGTAGCACTGGATAAAGGCTATTACACCGATGCCGGCTTAAATGTATCCATTGTTCCCGGCGGCGGAGATATCGGTGAAACAACCGCTGTATATACCGGTCAGGTTGACTTTGGCGTAACCTGGGTATCGAACTTAATAGCAGCAAAAGCAGGTGGAATGGATTTGACAGAAGTGGCGCAGGTTTACCAGAGATCAGGACTTGTATTAGTCTATAAAGTTAACAAATAAGGTATTTTTAGTGACAGGGTAGTCGCAGAATAGAAGCGGCAGCACTGTCCTTTTATTTTCTACATTAACCATGCATATCGCAGGCAAGCCGGCAGACTGCTGGCAGCCTTTGCGATACTGCCGGAATCAGAAGTGGAAATTGCTTTTTATTTTCCACATACCCCATTAAACGGTATTAGTTATAGGAGGCGTAGAGTATGGATTTGATCATAAAAAACGGAACGGTTGTAACAGCAACGGAAAGCTTTATTGCGGACATTGCGGTAAAGGATGGAAAAATTGCCTGCATCGGAACGGATCTTTCCATGGAGGCTGTAAAGATTGTAGATGCAGCAGGAAAGCTGGTATTACCCGGTGCTATTGATGCACATACCCATCTGGCAATGCCATTTGGAGGGACCGTATCAGCAGACGGTTATCTGTCAGGAACAAGGGCAGCTGCCTGCGGCGGAGTAACAACGGTATTTGATTATCCCATGCAGCGAAAGGGAACAGGTATTTTAGAGACATTGGAAGCAAGAAAAGCAATGTGTGACCCGGAAGCCTGTGTTGACTATGCTTTTCACTGCATTATTACAGATTTAAATAACGGAG
Source organism: Bacillota bacterium (assembly GCA_023450835.1). GTDB lineage: Bacteria > Bacillota > Clostridia > Lachnospirales > Lachnospiraceae > Anaerocolumna. The sequence goes on from JAEXGM010000192.1 coordinate 7,603, forward strand.
AACTGCTGGAAGAATTCCAGGCATCCGTAGATATGGGCGTCACCAGTTTTAAATGTTTCTTTGTATATAAAAAAGAAGGCATGATGGTGGATGACGGTACCTTTGTAAAAATATTATTAAAAGCGAAAGAGGTTGGTGCGATTACAAATATCCATGCGGAAAATCCTGATGTAATCGACCTGAATATAGAAAAGTTCCTGAAAGAAGGCAATACCTCCGCCTGGTATCATTACCTGAGCAGGCCGGAATATGTGGAAGCGGAAGCCGACAAGAGAGCAGTCCACTGGGCAAAATCCGTAGATGCTCCCCTTTATATCGTTCATATGGCAGATAAGGAAGGTCTTGAAGCGGCAGTGGAAGCTAAGCTGGCGGGAAATAAAATATTTATTGAGACCTGCCCTCAGTACCTGGAGTTTACCAGTGAAGTATACAAAAGAGAAGACGGAAGGAACTTTGTATGCTCCCCGCCTATAAAGGGCAAGGAAAGCCAGGAGGCTTTATGGGATGCAATCAGAAAAGGCACGATAGATACGGTAGCTACGGACCACTGCCCCTTCCAGAGCTATGAAAAGGATTGGGGAAAAGATGACTTTACCAAGATTCCCAATGGCTGTGCCGGTATTGAAAATCTGTATCCCTACATGCTCGCAGCGGCAAACAATGGAAAAATCAGCTTTAACCGTGCCGTGGAGCTGTGTGCTGAAAATCCTGCGAAAATCTTTGGCTGTGATACAAAAGGTTCCTTAACCGTAGGAAAAGATGCGGATATTGTTATTTATGATAAGGATAAGGACTTCACCATATCCGTAAATAACATGCATTCCGACTATGACCATACCATCTGGGAAGGGAAAGAGCTTCACGGATATCCGGTTCAGACTTATGTAAGAGGCAGATTGGTATATGACAACGGAGAGTTTACCGGGGAACCGGGATACGGACAATTTGTAAAGCGTAAACCGGCACTCAGCGGATATTAATAGAAGCTAAAAATTAATTGAAAACCGGATGTTGAAATTTGAAGAAAAAATTTTTGCAATGTAAAGTCTGGAAGGGGGACGCCTTAATGAGCAATCTAGCATACAGAGAGATATCAATGACAGAAGAAGCAGGGGGATGCCTTCTATGCAACAATCCTCCCTGCACCAAAGCCTGTCCTTATGGCCTGCCGGTTGATACCATTATCAGATCTCTGCGTTTTGAGAACAAAATGGGAGCTGCGAATAGGCTGTCAGGAGAGATATCCTGCAAGGACTGTACCACAAAAGCATGCATGAACGCCTGCTTAAAGAAAAAGATTAACCGGCCCGTGCCAATCGATGAAATTATGGAAGAAACCGCTTCCTACGATAAAACAAATCTGAAAGAAGCGGACTTGTCCATAAGCTTTTGCGGTATACCCTGTGAGAATCCCTTCTTCCTTTCCTCTTCCGTGGTGGGCAGCAACTATGAAATGGTTGCAAAAGCCTTTGAAATGGGATGGGCAGGGGTTGCCTTTAAGACTATCGGCACTTTTGTACCAAGGGAAGTATCTCCCAGGTTTGATGCACTGAGAAAGGAATCGGTGCCTTTTATAGGATTTAAAAATATTGAGCAGATTTCAGACCATACCCTGGCGGAGAATATCAGTTTCCTAAAACGACTGAAAAGAGATTATCCTTCAAAGATTATTATTGCTTCCATAATGGGGCAGACAGAGGAAGAGTGGACGTATCTGGCGAAGCTCATGACAGAAGCGGGAGCAGATATCCTGGAATGTAATTTCTCCTGTCCCCATATGGCGGCAGACGGCCTTGGTTCCGATGTGGGGCAGAATCCTGAATTGGTCGCTGCCTTCACAAGGGCTGTCCGGAAGGGCACCCATCTTCCTGTCCTTGCAAAGATGACGCCAAATATCGGCAACATGGAAATACCGGCTGCGGCAGCAGTGAAAGCCGGAGCAGACGGAATAGCCGCCATTAACACCATTAAGAGTATTATGAATATAAACCTTGATACTTTTTCCTCCGGACCGGATGTGGAAGGAAAGACCAGTGTGGGCGGTTACTCCGGTAAGGCCGTAAAGCCCATAGCTCTCCGGTTTATTTATTCCATGAAGAATTGCAAAGAACTAAAGAATGTGCCTGTAAGCGGTATGGGAGGCATTGAGACATGGAGAGATGCCGCAGAATTTCTGGCACTTGGCTGTGAGAATATTCAGGTGACAACCTCTGTTATGCAGTATGGATACCGTATTATAGAAGATATGATAGAGGGAATGCAGTTATATTTAAGTTCACAGGGGTTAAAAAGCATTTCTGATATTGTCGGAAAGGCTCTTCCTAACATAATACCCGCAGAGGAATTAAACCGTGAAAGTATCTGCTATCCCAAATTCAACAGGGAAAAATGCATTGGCTGCGGAAGGTGTTATATATCCTGCTATGACGGAGGACATCAGGCCTTAAGGCAGGAGGAAACAACAGGAAAACCAATTATGAATGCGGGGAAATGCGTAGGCTGCCATCTTTGTCTTGCTGTCTGCCCGGCAGAAGCAATTACCCCGGGAGTAAGGATAACCAAACTGGCAGAGGCAACCGGCTAAATAAATGCTGCTGATAAGCCTATGTTTCGGGCAGGCTGAATTGGATGAACAAAAACGGAGGTAAATAAATATGGCATGCAGTTTAGAAAGAATGGAAGATAAAATAAAGACATTTAGTAAATTCGGGGATACGGGAAAAGGCGGAATTACAAGATTTTCCTTATCGGAAGAAGCTTTGGCGGCAAGAGGGGAATTTGTTAAGAGAATGGAAGCAATCGGTGCCGCAGTTGTGACCGATGATATGGCAAATATCTATGCGACCATTCCCGGAACCGAGGATTTGCCGGCGATTTATTCCGGTTCCCATATGGATTCCGTAAGGCAGGGAGGAAATTACGACGGCATTCTTGGTGTAATATCTGCCATGGAAGCGGCAGAGACCATTGTAAGGGACAAGATTCCCCATAGGCACCCTGTAACAGTGGTAGTATGGACCAATGAGGAAGGAGCACGCTTTGAACCTGCCATGATGTCCTCAGGCGTTATCTGCGGCAAATTTGATAAAGCATCCATGCTTGCATCCGTTGCGAAGGATATCCCCGGCTATACCTTTGGTGAAGCACTGGAGGCCAGCGGCTATAAAGGAGAAACGAAGAACCGGATAACTCCTGAAAAGTGTGCTGCTCTGGTAGAACTTCATATTGAGCAGGGGCCGGTCCTGGAAGCAGAAAATATGGACATCGGGATTGTGGAAGGTGTCTGCGGTATGATAAATTATGAGTTCACGCTTTCCGGCCAGGCAGGGCACGCCGGTACAACTCCCATGCCTTACAGAAGAGATGCCCTTTATGCGGCAGCAAAAACAATTCAGTATCTTCACGATGAACTGGATAAATTGGATAAGAAACTGGTATATACCACAGGAAAGATGTCCTGCCACCCCAATATCCATACCATAATTCCCGATGAAGTAAAGTTTACACTGGATGCCAGACACCAGGACCCGGAGGTCATCAAACAGGTACTTGCGGTAATCGAAAGTCTGCCCCCTGTAGTCGAGAAATGTGAATTGACCTATGAAAAAGCCTGGGCCAGAAATACCGTTGCTTTTACACCGGAATTAGTGGACCTGGTAGAAAAGAGCGCCAGAGAGTACGGATATACAAACAGAAGAATCTACAGCGGCCCCGGACA
>JAEXGM010000229.1 GCA_023450835.1 Bacillota bacterium
TTAAAACGCTGAAATCCCTTTCCTTCAGGGCCGAACATAGTGCCTCCGTCAAGCCATAAACCGGCTTTGTCAGTAATAAAATATTCCAATTCCTCTGTGTCCAGCCCAAGAGCATTAAAATCCACCCATAGAAGATAAGTACCCTCTGTGTCTATGACCTTTAACACAGGAATCTCAGTCTCGATGAATTCCTTGGCAGTCTTTAGATTCTCATAAATATAGGCCTTTAGTTCTGTAAGCCATTCGTCGCCGTATTCGTAAGCGGCCTGGCAGGCAATGAGCCCCATAGTATTTAACTGGCTGTAACCGGCTTTGTTTATTTCACCCTTGAACCGGTGCTTTAATGTTTGATTTGGTATCAGAACATTGGATACCTGTAGACCGGCCAGATTAAAGGTCTTGCTGGGGGCAGTACAGATTACCGCAATTGATTTATATTCTTCTTTTAAAGATGCAAAAACCAGGTGTTCATGGCCCGGATGTATAAAATCTGCGTGAATTTCATCCGATACTACCAGCACATTATGCTTTAAACATATATCACCAAGGCGGGTAAGCTCCTCCCTTGTAAAGACTCTGCCGACAGGATTGTGAGGATTGCAGAGGATAAAGAGTTTGACCTGATTCTCTGTAATCTTTTCTTCAAAATCTTCAAAGTCTATCCGATAAGCCCCGTTCTCGTAAATAAGAGGATTGTTTATAAGCTTCCGGTCGTTATTTAAAATAGCTTCCGAAAAGGGATAATACACAGGACGCTGTATCAGGACTGCATCACCTTCCTTAGTAAAGGCACGTACTGCCGTAGCAATAGCAAATACAACGCCGGGAGTCTTTACAAGCCAGTTCTTTTCAATATTCCAGTGGTAATGGGAGGAGAACCATCTATGAAGTGTCCTGAAATAGTCTTCTTTTACCTCCGTGTAACCAAAGATACCGTGTTCGGCAGATTTTATCAGGGCTTCTCTAACTTCAGGAAGGGTAGGAAAGTCCATATCGGCAACCCACATGGAAATAAGATTCTCTTTCTTACCGCGTTCCAGGGCGAAGTCGTATTTTAAAGAGTTGGTATTAACTCTGTCAGTCAATTTGTCAAAATCATGAGGCATGGAAGTATTCTCCTTTTCTTTTATCCTGAGTGAGGATGTAATGTATGAAATATTCTTATATTTTTAAGAGAGTGCCTGTTTTAAATCTTCAATTAAATCCTCCGGATTCTCAAGGCCTACGGACATACGCAGGAGACGGTCATTAATACCCCTGGCAAGGCGGTCTTCGATGGGAACATCGGCGTGGGTCTGCACCATGGGATAAGTCATCAATGTCTCAGTGCCGCCAAGACTTTCCGCAAAAAGTATAAGAGAAACCTTTTCCAGAACCTGCTTGGCAGTTTCTTCGGTATCTACCTCAATAGATATCATGGAACCGAAGCCGGATGCCTGTTTTTTTGAGATTTCATAACCCGGATGGTCTTCTAGTCCTATAAAATAAACCTTTTTCACTTTTTCGTGGGAGCATAAAAAGGCTGCTACTTTTTTCGCATTTTCTTCCTGACGCTCCATTCGTATAGCCAGAGTTTTAATTCCTCTGATTAGTAACCAACTGTCAAAGGGGGAGAGACATGCCCCTGTGGTTTTATAGATATAGCGAAGTTTTTCGGATAAATCGGTTCTTCCCGTGACTAAGAAACCTGCAAGGGTATCATTATGTCCGCTTAAATATTTGGTGCCGCTGTGGATGACAATATCTGCGCCAAGGGTCAATGGACGCTGGAAGTATGGGGTGAGAAAGGTGTTATCTACAATGACCAGCAGATTATACTCCTTTGCAAGAGCAGCCACCGCCTGGATATCGGTTACCTGCATCATGGGATTGGTGGGGCTTTCTATATAAATAGCTTTTGTTTCCTTGCGGATTAAGGAACGCAGCTTTGGCAGATCGGAGGTATCAAGGTAGTCAAAGAGGAGACCGTTCTTTTTATTGATGTTATCAAAGAGGCGGACAGTACCGCCATAAAGGTCTTCGGAAGCTATGATATGGTCGCCTATGGAAAAGAGCTCCATCAGAGCAGTAATAGCTGCCATTCCGGTACTAAAAGCAATGGCATCCACGCCCTCCTCCAGGTTGGCAATTACTTTTTCCAGATGTTCTCTGGTGGGGTTTTGAAGTCTTGAATAATCATAGCCGGAACTCTGACCGATTCCGGGATGGGCAAAAGTAGCAGACTGGTAGATGGGAACACTGACGGCACCGGTAGTGTGTGTGTTATTAGCTGCTCCGTGAATACATCGGGTTGTAAAATCCATATTTAACCTCATTTCTGCACTGCTCATGTGTACATTAAGATTGTGTCCGCAGCGCTGGACGCAAATTTGCGCGAAAGTTAACTGGTAGAACACGGTAAAGGTAAAAATAAAAAAAACCCGTCTTCTTATTCAGAAGACGAGTATTACCCGCGTTACCACTTCAATTTATCTCTGCCTTGCGGCAAGAGAACTTAATAAGTACGTTATCCGGATAGGATAATTATACTCCTTTGCTATAACAGGCAAACCTGTTGCGGCCTAAGCGTTATAAACGGTTTGGCGCACCGCTCCTGAGCCATCTTCTGTAAATGTTCCCTGCTTTTTTCCACCGGCCAAAAGCTCTCTGTAAGGAAAGTATCCACATACTCTCTCATTCCTAGCGTTTTACTATAAATTTTATCTGAGTATAGCAGATAGAAAGTAGTTTGTCAATGTGAAATCTTTTCCCTTCATTGAAATTGTATATACATTATGGTAACATGAAAATAGAAAGATATGGAATATTTTGAATTGGAAGAGAGGCAGGATATGAAAAAATTTATAGCAGTCTTTGTGATTTTAATAGTGCTCATAACTTTTTGGCCCATTAATTTCTGGGACAGGAACGTTAACTCTCCAAATACCAATTATGTGCTATTGGAACAGTTACCGGAGAATTACAGTCTGGAGAATGCGAAAGCAGATAAGTGTGTTGTTTATGAAAATGGTGACATTACGCATGGACAATCGATATGGAACGGTTTTGCCGCACAGGCCCGGAAGGGAAAAGCGGTAACTGTCCGCTTGGCATATTATTATACACTGGATGATTCTTCCCATTATTCAAAAGAATATTATGAGTCGATAAAGGACGATTATCAGGTTCTCTATGTAAAAGATTTAAGTTTTGATGGAAATAAGTATAGGCTAGAAGGATTTGAGGACAGTAAGTTATATGAAAAAGAGTATAACTATATGATGAAATACGAAGGGGAGCCAAGGAGCCCGTCAGCGGTGTTCTCTAAGTATACCCGTTATGTATTGGTCAACGATAATACGGCCACCTGGGAGGATATAGAGGACGGAGCTGTCAGTTCACAGTCTGGTGCGTATATAGATAATTACCCGGTATATACAGATTTGATATGGAAATAATC
>JAEXGM010000238.1 GCA_023450835.1 Bacillota bacterium
AAGATTTTTGGGGTTCCGTATTTTCATATGCCCTCCGTTTAGTTTATTATTGAGAATCATATGTCGCAATTCAGGATACAATTTCTGATGATGTTTAGCAGAGTAATAATCCAATAGCAATAAAATTTATATTCAATTCTTATTATATCATCCTTTTATAGAAAATACCAAAGATTGTTAGTCTTTTTGCTTTTACAGGAAGAATACCGTCTGTCACAATATACACGGGCGGTATAGTCAGCTTCCAGTATTTCCGGCGGCCATTCATAATTCTTATCAAAATCGTGATTTCTCAATGATAGATACTCTTCTGCGTCATCTTTTTTCAGTTGATTCATTTTCCATGATTTAATATTTTCTGTTATGATATAAGTAATTCGTCTTCCTATATGATTACAAGCTTTTATCGATATTCCACCTTTTATATTATATTCTTTATTAGCTCATCTTGCTGAATTTATAGGGGCTGTGTCATCATCTTTTCATTATTCTGCCTTTCCATATAGGGCCTCTATCATCTATATATAACAATAGGTGCTTATATAATGGCAATATGCCATCCTTCAGAAACATCTCCTAATTAGCATTAGATAACATAAGTCCATCAAAAACTTAACAAGCTTCATGGTTCAAAAATAAATCAAATACCTCTTAATAATATTTTTTATCAATTAACTTGTCATAAATTTAAATGTATACAATATAATTTTAACAAATACACCAGATAAAGACGAACTATAAGCAATTTCTTAAAATATTCCTCAAAAATCAGATTTTAGGAAAGGAGAAAAACATGAACAAAAACTCATTCTACACACCAGATATTAGCAAGATATCTAATAGCCATCCAAATACCACGATAGAACTGGCAAACAAACGTACTCAATTTTCCACTTGCTTTGCAAATCCGGATGGAAGTTTCACAGAAGTTATATATAACATACCTCAATTTTATCAAGACACAAAAGAAAAACAATGGAGAAAAATAGATAATACCTTACATACTGTCGCAGGCAACTATGAAAATGCTTATAACCGCATGAAAGTAAAGTTTCATCATAAAGTTTCATCAGAAGAACTTTTAACAATTTCAGAAGGCGAAAAAAGCATTTCATTGAAGCCGGTAAATGCAAATGCTGTGAAAGGAAAAGTAGACGGCAGTGGTATTACCTATTCAAATATCTTCCCAGGCACAGACTTAAGTTATCAATTACAAGGCATGTCCGTAAAAGAAAATATAATCTTTTCACAATTGCCAGATAGCAATACTATTACCTTTGAACTCAACTTAAAAGGAGTAATTGATGTTGTGGAACCGGATGGCACAATTACATTCTCTACAGACGACGGTGATAAGATATGGGTTTTTAGGAAGCCATATATGACCGATTCTAATAGTAAGTTCACAGATAAAGTAACTTTATCATTGCGCAAGGAGGAGCAAGGGACTTATCTGGATGTGGTTGCGGATCAAGATTTCCTTCAAGATGATTCGACTCAGTATCCGGTAGTTCTTGACCCGACCATTGACAATTGGGATGTCATGGAAGATACCTTTGTAGCAAGCCTGTTTCCTACTTCAACCTTCTCAAATTTGCCCTTGACTTACACAGGAAATGATCCTTCCTATTATGGTATAATGCGTTCTTTTACAAAGTTTTTTCTGCCAAGCCTTCCGAGCAGCAGCAGAATTATAAGTGCTTCCTTTAATGCATATCAGACTAATTCTGATTCAACAAACTCTACAATTGGGCTGCATCGAATAACTGGTAACTGGGGAAGTTCGGTGACGTGGAATACTCAGCCGGCAACAAATGCTGCGCCTGAATCTACTACAACGAATAATGCTTTAAATACCTATTGGCAATGGGATATTACACAACTCGTAAAAGATTGGTATAACGGCAGTCTGTCAAATTATGGATTTACGCTGAAACAGCAGCCTGAAACGGCTTCATTCCGCTCATTCAGGAGTGTTAACAGCGGTAACTATACACCGAGACTTTCAATTAACTATAATATTGATGCGTTGGGTATAGAAAGTTTTTGGAGCTATACAAAAGATGGGGTTAATCCTTCAAACGGTAATTTAGTACAGCAATATACCGACTTCTCAATTCCGGGAAGGGGCATCCCTGTAAGTGTTGTACGAACATATAATAGCCGAAGCTTGGCAGCGGGTATCTTTGGTTACGGATGGAGAAGCAATATAGAGCTCCAGGTCGTTGATGCCGGAATCGGTCCTATTACTTTTATAGACTCTGATGGCACAAGACATATTTTCGGGCAGGCAATAGACGGCACTTATACTGCTGCCGGTGGCATTTATCTTACTCTTGTTAAAAATACAGATGGGACATATTCAATTACTCAAAATAATGGAACAGTAACTAATTTTAACACCACCGGTAAAATCAGTTCTATTGTCGATACCAACAACAATATCACAAGCTATTCTTATACCAGTGGCAGATTAAGTTCAATTACAGACGCCTCCGGAAGAATAACAACAATATCCTTTGGGACAAATGGATATGTATCAGGCATCACTTATGCAGGAAGCAGAACTGTCACTTACGGGTACGATGCTAATAATAATTTGACGAAATTTACTAACGCTGCCGGTAAATTCATTACTTTTGGCTATGATGGTAATCATAATCTAACTTCCATTACAGACGAAAGGAATATTACAACAGAAACAATTGCATATGATACTGTAAATGACAGGGTCAGCAGCGTAAACAGGCTTATTACTATTAACGGCGTCGTGCAGACAAGCGCCAGTACCTATGCATATGATACGATAAATAATGTCACCTCTGTGGTCGATGGAGAAGGCAGGCGTATCGACTATACTTATAATCTCAATGGAAATGTAGTTCAAACAACGGAAAATCCTCTGGATTCATTAACCAGAGCTATTACAACCTTCTTCTACGATAGCAATAATAACCTTACACAAATAATTGATCCAAACTCGAATAATGCCGGTGGCACAAGCTCTTATGTTTATACCTATGATTCAAACGGCAACATAACCAGCTATAAACAACCAGAAGATCAAATAGCAAATTATACTTATGATGATCAAAATAATTTAACACAGGTAAATGATTTTAACAATAATATTACCGGCTTTGATTACAATGCTAATAACAATTTGACAGACATAATTGATTCCAATATACAAGCTACGGCGAGCAGATATTTTTCTAATGGAAATACTGCATATGATACATTGGCTATGTCAACCACAAATAACCTTATTCCAAATTCCAGTTTTGAAATTTTTGATAGTAACAATAATGCTTCCTACTGGACAAAGGTAACTGAAGCAGGGAAAGCCGCAACTTTCGCATTGATGAACAATCCGAGATTCGGCCTGAAAAGTTATGGCATATCCAATGCAACGGGATGGGCTACAATAGCTTCCGCTAGCATTCCTGTTACGACCGGACAGAGTTATATTGTAAGTGCCTACTACATGGCACAAAATGTTGTAAGCAGCAACCACATAATTATTAAGATAGAATTCTATAACAGTACTAACGTAAAAATAGGCGAGCAAACTTATCCTTATGGGTTGGGTGCATTCTATATAGCTGACTGGGCACGCATACAAGCCGTAATAACTTCCATTCCGAACGGAACAAGTTACCTAAGGGTTAATCTTGGGATTAGCGGAGCCATGAGCGGCACCCTTTATTTCGATGGTGTTCAACTGGAGACAGGCACAGTTGTCAGTGCATACAATCTTGTTGAAAATTCAAGTTTTGAACGTTCGACTATCACTTCTCTTATGCCCGACTACTGGGTTGGAAGCAGCACTTTAACTGCTGCCGACCACCTGGACTCGTCCGAAAAATTAGTGGGAACCTACTCCTTTAAGATTACCGGGCAAAGTGGTGTAAACAAATTTATCAGACAACGTATCAATCTTTCGGGAAATGGTAATAGCAGGTTCACATTATCCGGATGGTCAAAACAGGTAGGAGCTAATCCATCCGGAGGGTATTATGAATTGCAAATAGCAATTAACAACACGGATGGCACCACAGACTGGAGCAATGCGAACGACTTTGGTGCAACCACCGAAGACTGGCAGCATATTGCCGTAAAAGTCCAACCTGCACAAAACAAAACCTTCAATTCTATTGACGTATATTGCTATTTCTATAATCAAACCGGAACAGCATGGTTTGACGCAATACGTTTAGAAATGGAATCAACTATCACTGCTTATAGTTACGATACCAACGGTAATTATCAAACAAGCGTCACGGATCCATATGAGAACGAAGTTATATCTGTATTCGATACTGCTGGAAATGTTACTTCCATTACTGATGCCAAAAACAATACGAGTTCCTTTGCATATAACAATATAAATCTTCTAACCCAGTTAACAGATGCCAAAAATGGAATTACATCTTTCGAATATGATAATGCAGGTAATTGTGTCACCGTAAAAGATGCAAAAAATAATTCTACCTCCTATCAATATAATGAGCAAAATTTACTTACAAGCATTACAAATCCGTTGGCTCAAGTAACTAAATTTGACTTTGATAAAAATGGAAATACAACAAAACAAATCTATCCCAAAGGAGACACCATAACCTATTCTTATGACGCTCTAAACAGAAGAATAGGTGTATATTACAATGGTGTTCAAGTTTGGAGCTATCAATATGACCGAAATAGCAACATCACTAATATAAGTAACCTCCTGGCAGGAAAATCAACAGCTTATACTTATGATGGAAACAATCAATTAACGAATGTATCCGAAGGGTCAGCCAACAGTATAGGATATGGTTATGATGCAAATGATAATCTTACAACCCTTACTGCAACGGCCGGTACTGCAAGCGTACAGTTTGGAGCTACCTATGACAAATTAAATCAAATGATTGCGCTCCAAAGAAATTCAGTAAACCTTGCTAACATCATTTATGATGAACGTGGAAATGTTGTAACGATTCAACGTTCGAACGGAATTTATACAACTTTCGTTTATGATGCTTTAGGCCGGATAGTTTCCATAGGAAATTACAATACGGGCAGTACGCCGTTTGACTTCTTACTATACTCTTACGATGCAAACGGAAATACCACCAATATAATAACCGGTGTGGGAAATCTTTCCTATAATTATGATTCATTAAATCAATTAGTAAAGGAAACGTCTTTAGAAGGTGCAGAAATCGATTATCAATATGATGCAACCGGCAATATTGTTCAAAAAAAGTATATACCGCCTTTTGGAAGTGCTACTACAACTACCTATACTTATAATAGTGCAAATGAACTTATATCTGTTGGAGCACAGCAATACACCTATGATGTAAACGGTAACCTGATAAATAACGGTAATCGAATCTTTGTATATGATGAGATCAATCAGTTAAAACAAGTGAAGGATTCAGCCGGAAATATGATTGCATCCTTTGTATACGATGATAAGGGACGGCGGGTAAGTGCAACTGTATCAGGCGTCACGACTTATTTTCATTATAATGATAATAACAATAAGGTTATATACGAAACAGATGCTGCTAACAATATTATAGCCGAATATACTTGGGACTCTTTCGGAAACCCTGTAACTTTTACCAAAAACGGTGTAACCTACTATTATCATCTAAACGCACATGGTGATACAGTTGGATTGACGAATAGTAATGGAGTTATTGTGGCAACCTATGAGTATGATGCTTGGGGAAATGTCACAGGACAATTAGGAACACTGGCATCAGCTAACCCATATCGGTATGCCGGGTACAGGTACGATGAATCTACTGGATTATATTATCTGATGACAAGATACTATGATGCAAATATCGGCAGGTTTATTAATGCTGATAATGCTTTATCTGTAAAAGATTTGATTAATACATTTACGAAGAATCCAACACAATTAAAAACCACTTTAGCATTAATGCCAAATGTTTACCTATATTGTGCAAACAATCCTGTAAACTACACTGATCCTTTCGGGCATAGCTGGAATTTCAGTCAACCTTGGAATAGCGTAAATAATATTGCCTTCACTATTGATGCAGCTATCTTCGTTATAGGTCTGGCGATTGGCCTTGTAGGTGCTACAGGAACGATTAAAGAGATATTCAGAAAAAATGCTAAAGGCCTGATCCTTCAGGCAA